>NZ_JBKOTT010000009.1:0-11832 GCF_049737895.1 Streptococcus sp. CL8.13
ACCGTGTGGCTCTTGCGACTGCTGAGTCGGTTATGCGTCGCCGCATCAATCACCAACACATGGTCAACGGTGTTAGCTTTGTCAACCCAGAAGCAACTTATATCGATATTGATGTTGAGATTGCTCCTGAAGTTCAAATCGAAGCCAATGTTACCTTGAAGGGGCAAACGAAAATTGGTGCTGAGACTGTTTTGACAAATGGTACTTATGTAGTGGATAGCACTATCGGAGCAGGAGCTGTTATTACCAACTCAATGATTGAAGAAAGTAGTGTTGCAGACGGTGTGACAGTCGGTCCTTATGCCCACATTCGTCCAGGTTCATCTCTAGGTGCCCAAGTCCATATTGGTAACTTTGTTGAGGTGAAAGGTTCTTCTATCGGCGAGAATACTAAGGCTGGTCATTTGACTTATATCGGAAACTGTGAAGTGGGTAGCAAGGTTAATTTCGGTGCTGGAACCATTACAGTCAACTATGACGGTAAAAACAAATACAAAACAGTCATTGGCAACAATGTCTTTGTTGGTTCAAATTCAACCATTATTGCGCCAGTAGAACTTGGTGACAATTCCCTCGTTGGTGCGGGTTCAACTATTACCAAAGACGTTCCAGCGGATGCTATTGCTATTGGTCGTGGACGTCAGGTCAATAAAGACGAATATGCAACACGCCTTCCTCATCATCCTAATAATCAGTAGGAGTCTGTCATGGAATTTGAAGAAAAAACGCTTAGCCGAAAAGAAATCTATCAAGGACCAATTTTTAAACTGGTTCAAGATCAGGTTGAATTACCAGAAGGTAAGGGAATTGCCCAACGTGATTTGATTTTCCACAATGGGGCTGTCTGTGTTTTAGCAGTAACGGATGAACAAAAACTCATCTTGGTCAAGCAGTACCGCAAAGCCATCGAGGCTGTCTCTTACGAAATTCCAGCCGGAAAGTTGGAAGTAGGAGAAAATACAGACCCTGTTGCAGCAGCTCTTCGTGAATTAGAGGAAGAAACAGCCTACACAGGGAAATTAGAACTCTTGTACGATTTTTACTCAGCCATTGGCTTTTGTAATGAAAAATTAAAACTATACCGAGCAAGCGATTTGACGAAAGTGGAAAATCCGCGTCCGCAGGATGAAGATGAGACCTTGGAAGTCCTTGAAGTTAGCTTAGAGGAAGCCAAGGAATTGATCCAATCAGGTCATATCTGTGATGCCAAGACGATTATGGCTGTTCAGTATTGGGAATTGCACAAAAAATAGAGGAGGTCAGTATGGGTAAACCTTTATTAACGGATGAAATGATTGAAAGAGCTAATAGAGGCGAAAAGATTTCAGGTCCTCCTTTGCTAGATGATGAGGAGACAAAAATTTTACCAACCTCTTCTTCCCGTTTTGGTTATGCCAATCCTAAGGATCATGGTTTTAGCCAGGAAACCTTGAAGATTCAGGTCGAACCGTCTATTCATAAAAGCCGTCGCATTGAAAATACTAAGAGAAATGTCTTCAATTCTAAACTGAATAAAATCTTATTTGCAGTCATCTTTCTCTTAATTTTGCTTGTCTTAGCAATGAAACTTTTGTAATAGAAAAGGAAATGAAATGAAAATAGGAATTATTGCGGCTATGCCAGAAGAACTGGCTTATCTGGTCCAGCATCTAGAAAATGCTCAGGAGCAAGTTGTTTTGGGGAATACCTATCATACAGGAAGCATTGCCTCTCATGAGGTCGTTCTTGTAGAAAGTGGAATAGGTAAGGTCATGTCTGCTATGAGTGTGGCGATTTTGGCTGATCATTTCCAAGTGGATGCTCTTATCAATACGGGATCAGCTGGGGCAGTAGCAGAAGGAATTGCTGTTGGAGATGTTGTGATTGCTGACAAATTAGCCTATCATGACGTGGATGTCACAGCTTTTGGTTATGCTTATGGACAAATGGCGCAACAACCACTTTATTTCGAATCAGACAAAACCTTTGTTGCCAAAATTCAAGAGAGTCTATCTCAATTGGACCAAAACTGGCATCTTGGTTTGATTGCTACAGGAGATAGTTTTGTTGCAGGAAATGACAAGATAGAAGCGATTAAGTCCCATTTCCCAGAAGTTTTAGCAGTTGAGATGGAGGGAGCAGCTATTGCTCAGGCGGCGCATGCCCTTAATCTTCCAGTCTTAGTTATCCGAGCTATGAGTGACAATGCCAACCATGAAGCAAACATCTCTTTTGATGAGTTTATTATCGAAGCTGGACGTCGCTCTGCCCAAGTCTTATTAACCTTTTTGAAGGCCTTAGATTAAGCGGAAATTTGACAGTTTATCTAGCTTATGATAAGATTTAAGTAAAGAAAAGCTAGAAAACGTTTCAGAGGATATTATGAGTATTGAAATGACCGTCAGTGAGATTGCAGAGGTCTTAGGATTATCTCGCCAAGCAATCAATAACCGTGTCAAAGAATTACCAGAAGAAGACACAGATAAAAATGACAAAGGGGTAACGGTAGTTACCAGAAGTGGCTTGATTAAGCTAGAAGAAATCTATAAAAAAACGATTTTTGAAGATGAGCCTGTCAGTGAAGATGTCAAGCAGCGTGAACTGATGGAGATTCTGGTCGATGAGAAGAATGCAGAAATTCTGCGTCTTTATGAACAATTAAAAGCCAAGGATCGTCAGTTATCAGAAAAAGACGAGCAGATGCGTATCAAAGACCGTCAGATTGCTGAGAAAGACAAACAACTCGATCAGCAGCAACAATTGACCCTTCAAGCCATGAAGGATCAAGAAAATCTTAAGCTAGAGCTGGACCAAGCAAAAGAAGAAGTCCAATTCACTAAGAAAGGCTTTTTTGCTCGTTTATTTGGAGGATAATCAAGGAGCTGTTTAGGTTAAATGCTAACCTGATGGCTTCTTTTGTTTCTAAATAGTATAGTTGCTCAAGTAAAATAACAGTATAGGAGAGGTAGAAAATGGAACGATTAGAAGATTACATTGCTTTCGATTTAGAATTTAATCAGCACGAAGGACAAACACACTTGATCCAAGTATCGGCAGTGCGTTTTAGAGATGGTCGGGAAATCGATGCCTATGATTCCTATGTTCATACCAGTGTGCCTCTAAAAAGTTTTATCAATGGTTTGACTGGGATTACAGCCGAGACCTTAAAAGATGCTCCTCCAGTGGAGGAAGTCATAAAAGATTTCCAAGAGTTTGTGGGTTCTTTACCCATGGTTGGATACAATGCTGCTAAAAGTGATTTGCCTATTTTAGCGGATCATGGTTTAGACTACAGCCTGCAGTACAAGGTGGATCTGTATGATGAAGCCTTTGAACGTCGGAGTTCGGATTTACATGGCATTGCCAATCTCAAATTGCAAACCGTTGCCTCGTTTCTTGGATTTCAAGGTCAGTCCCATAATAGCTTGGAGGATGCTCGTATGACAGCGCGTGTTTACGAGTCCTTTCTAGAGTCGGATCAAGCTAGAGAATTGTTAGGGGCAGAAAGTAGCCTCTCGAATAATCCTTTTGGAGGCTTGGACTTGTCTCAATTATTTGACTAGGAGTGCCTATGAAACCTGAAAAACCTAAAAATCTAGGTTTTAAGCAGATATACTTTAATCTAGATAAAATACTCTTTCTTTTCTTCTTGACTTTCATGATGATTGAGTTTGTATGGTTACCGTCAAATTCTTGGATTGCTGGACTTTTGCTCCGTCAGACAGGTTATCTCTTTCTATCCTACAACAATATTTTTGCCATTATAAAGGGTTCTCCCTTTGTTAGTCTTGCTTTATTTGTTCTGGTAATCGTTAATTTACTGATTGCCTATTACCAGATAGGACTTCTCTTTATTGGTGCTCGTCATTTATTATGTCATGAAAAGAGAACCTTGCTAGAGTACAGTCGCAAGGTCTTTCATCAAAGTTTCTTGTTTATGAAGCAAGTGACGCTTTCCAAGATAGCCTTTATCTTCTTTTATGTCATGATGCTCTTTCCATTGATTCGAAAGATTTTAAAGATTTACTACCTAAATAAAATTGTCATTCCAGACTTTATCGTTGATTATGTGGAAGACAAGTATTGGCTAGTAGGTATAGTGGTTACTATTCTGGCTTTACTTTTGTTTTATATTTCAGTACGGTTGATGTTTGCCTTACCCCAGCTTTTATTTGAGAAAAAAACAGTCAAAGAAGCAGTCAGATACAGTCTAGAGAAGACAAGAAAGCACTCCTGGTTTTATACTTGGAACTTGCTTTGGATTGTCGTCAAAACCTACCTATTTTTCATTCTTTTATTGATTCCAATCTTGGCAAGTCAGGCACTGATGGATGGTTTGACCCATAAGGAATCTCTTGTGCTGGGAATTATTAACTTTGTCTTGATTAAGAATTTCCACTATATGGCCTTGACTTACTTTCTCATTAAGTTTGTTTCCTTCTTAACAGGAGAAGAACTAGAAATCACACCAAGGAGAAAGAAAGACCACTGGATGAGATGGGGAGTGATGGGCTGTGCTGGTATCTTTTTCGCTCTTGAGGGTTATGTTTATTTAGAAGCTCCAGTTTCACATAAACCTTTAATCATTTCTCACAGGGGAGTATCTAATAAGAATGGTGTGCAGAATACAGTTCAATCTTTAGAAAAGACAGCACAACTAAGTCCAGACTTTGTTGAGACAGATGTTCAGGAAACAAAAGATGGCCAGTTTGTCATGATGCATGATGCTAATATCAAGAATCTGACAGGAGTTAATGCCAATCCACAGGATCTCACTTTGAAAGAATTAACTAAACTTGATATTTCAGAAAATGGTTATCATAGCAAGGTGTCCAGTTTTGATGACTATCTCAATAAAGCCAATGAATTGCATCAAAAACTCCTTATTGAGATTAAAACCAGTCGAAAAGATAGCCCAGATATGATGAAACGATTTATGGAAAAATATGGAACAGTTCTTAAGCAGAATGGTCACCAAATGCAATCCTTGGACTACCATGTGATTGACCAGGTTTTAGCCTACGATACTCAAATTCCAGTCTTTTTAATCCTACCTTATAATAGTATTTTTCCAAGAACCAAGGCTACAGGTTATACCATGGAGTATTCAACTTTAGATGAAAATTTTGTCAACAAGCTTTGGAATACCGATCAGAAATTGTACGTGTGGACCATCAATAGTTCAGAGTCCTTTGATAAATCTGTTCATTTGGGAGCTGATGGCATGATAACGGATGATTTGGAAATGATTCAAGAGCAGGTTACCATTGCCCAAGAAGACCCAGAGTATACTGAATTGCTTTTCAAACAGGCCATGGAATTCTTTAATTTTTAGTAAGCAAAAAGAGGAACAGTTGTTCCTCCCACGATAGGCAAGTATTCTCTTGAATGCTTGTTTTTCTTATGCTTAGAATGGCAATTTCCCAGCGAAAGCACCCAGTTTTTTCTTGGTAGTTTCATCGATTTGTTCAAGAGCAGAGTTAATGGCCTGAACGGTCATATCAGAAAGAGTCTCAAGATCTTCAGGGTCAACGACAGCTGGATTGAAGTCAATGCTGACAACTTTCTTATCTCCAGTCAAGGTCGCTTGAACAAGGTCTTGAGCAGATTTGCCAACAAATTGCATAGCAGCAAGTTCTGCTTGACTTTGTTCCATCTGTTTTTGAAGTTTTTGTGCTTGGCGCATCATGTTTTGCATGTTCATCATGGTGATTTATAGTTTCCTTTTATCTTATTTTCCTTTTTATTTTATCAATTTTGAGGTTAAAAGTCTAATCTTTTTCTGAGTGAATCTAAGAATTGTGCTTGGCAGTGGAAAATAAAAGTAGACTTCCTGCGAAACAAAAATATGATACAATAAAACTATGAATTATGAATCAAGTAAAGTATTAAGTGATGCACGATTTAAGCGTCTTGTTGGCGTTCAGCGCACTACTTTTGAAGAGATGTTAGCTGTGTTAAAAACAACTTATCAACGTAAACACGCAAAAGGTGGACGAACCCCTAAGTTAAGCCTAGAAGACCTCCTAATGGCTACTCTTCAATATATGCGAGAATACCTCACTTATGAACAAATTACGGCTGATTTTGGCATTCACGAAAGCAACTTAATCCGTCGGAGTCAATGGGTTGAAGCAACTCTTATTCAAAGTGGCTTTACGATTTCAAAAACTCATCTTAGTGCTGAGGATACGGTGATTGTGGATGCAACAGAGGTAATAATCAATCGTCCTAAAAAATCAACTAGCCAATTATTCTGGTAAAAAGAAATGTCATGCTATGAAGTCTCAGGCGATTGTCACAAGCCAAGGGAGAATTGTTTCTTTGGATATTGCAGTTGAACTATTGCCATGATATGAAGTGGTTCAAAATGAGTCGCAGAAATATCGGACAAGCTGGTAAAATCTTGGCAGACAGTGGTTATCAAGGGATCATGAAGATGTATTCACAAGCGCAAATTCCGAGGAAATCAAGCAAACTTAAGCCACTAACTCTTGAAGATAAATCCTATAATCATGTGCTATCTCAAGAGAGAATCAAGGTTGAGAATATTTTGGCCAAAGTAAAAACGTTTAAAATGTTTTCAACAACCTATCGAAATCGACGTAAACGATTTGGATTACGAATGAATTTGATTGCTGGAATTATCAACTGTGAACTAGAATTCTAGTTTCGCAGGAAGTCTAATAAAAAACTTTGTACTCTAGAAACCATCGTGTGGCTAGCTAGAGTGCAAAGTTTTTTAACTATCATGCTTTCCTTAAGAATCATTTCAAAATGTGATATAATAAGAATAAATTGGAAATAGGAAATTATTTTCATTATATTTTCAAAACTCCATTAATAAAATAGGCAAAGACAAGATTAGAAAGTGAATATTCCGATGTCTTCTTACAAAAAGGTCTCTCTTTCAGAAATCAATCAATCTATTGAAACTCCGAATAACAATCATTTTTGGCAAAATCTAAAAGCATTTTTAGGGCCTGGAGCTCTTGTTGCAGTTGGTTATATGGATCCCGGAAACTGGATTACCAGTGTGGTTGGAGGTGCTTCCTATAAGTATAGTCTCTTATTTGTTATTTTGATTTCATCCATCATCGCCATGCAGCTACAACAGATGGCTGGAAAGCTAGGTATCGTGACGAGGATGGATTTAGCGCAGGCAACAGCTCATCATGCCCCCAAGTGGCTCCGCTATAGTCTATGGGTGATTTTAGAATTAGCTTTAATGGCGACAGACTTGGCTGAGGTTATAGGTTCAGCAATTGCCTTAAATCTTTTGTTTAAAATACCGATTATGGTCGCGATACTTCTAACCGTTTTAGATGTATTTCTTTTGCTTTTGTTGATGAAATTTGGGTTCAAGAAGATTGAATCTATTGTTACAACCCTTATCTTAACCATATTAGGTATCTTTTCTTATCTGGTTGCTTTATCTAATCCAAGTATGCAGGGGATTTTTGGTGGCTATTTACCGACTTCGACTTTATTTGAAAGTTCCTTGCCAGGACATGAGAGTCAACTGACTTTGGCTTTAGGGATTGTGGGAGCAACAGTCATGCCCCATAATCTCTATCTCCATTCATCCCTATCTCAAACAAGAAAAATCAACCATAAGGATAAGAAAGATATACGAAAAGCTGTCCGTTTTATGACCTGGGACTCAAATCTTCAGTTGTCTCTAGCGTTTGTTGTCAATTCCTTGCTTCTTATTTTAGGCGCCTCCCTCTTTTTTGGCCATGCATCTGAAATTTCAGCTTTCTCTCAAATGTACAATGCTTTACAGGATTCGACAATAGCAGGAGCGATAGCCAGCTCAACTCTGTCAACTTTGTTTGCTTTAGCTCTCTTAGCAAGTGGCCAAAATTCTACTATTACAGGTACTTTGACTGGACAGATCGTTATGGAAGGTTTCTTGCATATGAAATTACCACAGTGGGTTATTCGTGTCGGAACACGGATTTTTGCCTTGCTCCCTGTGATGATAGTTGCTGTCTTGTTTGGGCATCAAGAAAAGACCTTAGATCAGTTATTGGTCTATTCACAGGTCTTTCTTTCAATCGCTCTTCCATTCTCAATTTTTCCCTTAATTTATCTGACTTCTAAGAAGTCAGTGATGGGAGAATTTACCAATGCCAAGTGGAACACAATCCTAGGCTACGTAGTTTCAATCATCTTGACTATTCTCAATATCAAGCTTCTTTTCGATATTTTTTAACCCCGTTTGAAATCAATTATAGTGTCAGCGTGATGGTGGACAAATAGAAAGTAGTAGTGATTAGTTCATAAAAAGAAACAAAAAAGAACAGTCGAAACTGTTCTTTTTTATCATTATTTGAGACCGTATTTTTTGTTGAAACGATCCACGCGTCCATCTGCTTGAGTGAACTTTTGACGTCCAGTGTAGAATGGGTGTGAGTCTGATGAAATTTCCACACGGATCAATGGGTAAGTTTCGCCTTCGAACTCAACTGTTTCGTTAGAGCGTTTTGTTGAACCGCTAAGGAATTGGTAACCAGTAGTTGTGTCCATGAAGACAACTGGGCGATATTCTGGATGGATATCTTTTTTCATTTTGCAATATTTCCTTTCTGCCATGGTCTCTTTGCGAGCCATAGATTGTTACCTTACTAGTCTATCAGATTCTAAAAAGTTTGGCAAGTATTTTATCAGTTTTTAAGCAAGTTTTTTAACTTTTGGTAGATGATTTCGTTTTCTTCTAAACTATAGGAATTAGCACCGCTTGCTAGAGGGTGGCCTCCACCATCATGTTCTTTGGCAATTTCATTGATAGGATGGATTTTACTGCGTAAGCGAACTCGGTAGTGGCCATCAGCCTGCTCCACAAAAATTCCCCAGAGACTGACGCTGTCAATCCGACCAGGAGCTCCTACAATAGCGGCAGTTTCAGCATCGGTAACATTGAATCGTTTTAAGATTTCCTGACTCAGGATAACGCGAGCAGCACCATTTTCATCCACTTCCAGATGGTCGTAGATGTAGCCTTGAAGTTTTGCAATTTTGTAACTCATAGTGTCCATTTTGCGAGTGAGAGCCGCAAAGTCAAAGTTATGTTCTCTCAAATAAGCGGCCAGGCGAAGAGTCCGTGCAGTCGTAGAAGGATAAAGGAAGCGACCTGTATCACCAACAATTCCTGCAAAGAGCAACTCAGCAGCACGATCTGATAAGGCCAGTTGGATTGTTTGGGCAAATAGGGTAATCATCTCGCTAGCGCTACTTGAACTAGTATCCACCCAAGATAGGTCGCCATATACATCATCATTTGGATGGTGGTCAATCTTAATGAGAAAATCACCTTGACTATAGCGCTTATCATCGATACGAGCAGTATTGGCCGTATCACAGACAATAACAAGGGCGCCTTTGTAGGAACTATCTTCAACAAGATCCATTTCAGCCATCCAAGTAAGAGTCGGTTCATCAAAACCAACGGCTTTGATGGTTTTTTCTGGGAAATGATGTTTGAGAAGAGCTTTCAATCCCACCTGACTTCCCAAGGCATCAGGGTCTGGTTTCATATGACGGTGAATGATAATCGTGTCGTATTCTTTAATTTTTTCTAAAATTTGATGGCAAATTTCCATAAATAACCTCAATTCTTTCTCATTTCATTGTAGCACAAGAATTTTTATTTTTAAAATGAAAAAGATGTGATATAATGGAGAGAGATAAATTGAGGAGGACGATATGGCATTAGCAAAAATTGTATTTGCCAGTATGACCGGTAATACCGAAGAAATTGCAGATATTGTAGCAGATAAATTACGTGACTTGGGCTTGGATGTCGATGTTGATGAATGTACAACTGTTGACGCTTCAGACTTCTTGGAAGCAGACATCGCTATCGTTGCGACCTATACTTATGGTGATGGAGAATTGCCAGATGAGATGATGGACTTCTACGAAGACCTAGCAGATCTCAACTTGAATGGTAAAATCTATGGAGTGGTCGGTTCAGGTGACACCTTCTACGATGAATTCTGTAAGGCTGTCGATGACTTTGATCGGGTATTTGTAGCGACAGGAGCAGAAAAAGGTTCAGAGTGTGTCAAAGTTGATCTTTCTGCTGAGGAAGAAGATATTGAACGCTTGGAACAATTTGCAGAAGAATTGGCTGCTAAAGTAGGATAAGCATGAATGTGCGCTGATGCAATCAATCAGTGCATTTTTCTTATTATGACTTGGGATTTTACTAGCCTATTTGGTGGCTTTTTGATACAATAATTCAAATAAAGGAGGAGACTGTATGGATTTAGATATTATTCGCCAAGAAATTGATCAAATTGACGACCAAATTGTTAAACTTCTAGAAGAACGAATGCATTTAG
Organism: Streptococcus sp. CL8.13; assembly: GCF_049737895.1. The sequence goes on from NZ_JBKOTT010000009.1 coordinate 10,329, forward strand.
TTGAAGGAGTTGTCGCTTATAAGAAGACTTCGGGTAAACCGATTTTAGATACCAAGAGAGAAGAAGTCATTTTTGAAAAGGTCAGAAATCGTGTAGAGGACAAACGATATCAGGAGACTATTGTAGCGACGTTTTCGGACATACTCAAACGTTCACGTGATTATCAGGATCAAAACATCAAATGAAAAAAGAACAATTTTATCCGCTAGGGATTTTTCTAGCTGCCATGTTGGGCGGACTGGTTCGCTACCTGGTTTCTACTTGGTTACCAGTCAGTCCAGATTTCCCTTGGGGCACCCTTCTTGTCAACTATCTAGGCATTTTCTGCTTGGTCCATCTGGTAAAAGGCTATCTGGTCTACAAGGGAACCAGTAAAGGCGTTATTTTAGCACTGGGGACGGGCTTTTGTGGTGGTTTAACAACCTTTTCTAGTCTCATGCTTGATGCTGTAAAACTGCTGGATACAGGGCGTTATTTTAGTTTGATTATGTATTTGCTTTTGAGTATCGGTGGAGGTTTGCTTTTAGCTTATTATTTGGGGAGGAAGAAATGGTAATGGTCTATCTTGCAATTGCTTGTGGCTTCGGAGCTCTAGTACGGTATTTCTTTTCCCACTATAATCAAGCATCTAAATTGCCATTCGGAACGCTCATAGCCAATCTTTTAGGTTGTTTTTTGATTGGACTTTTCTATAATCATGTGGAATCTAAGGAAGTTTATGCTATTCTAGCAACAGGATTTTGCGGAGGTTTAACAACTTTTTCGACCTTGAATGACGAACTTCAAAGACTGCTTAGTGATAAGAAGGTCTTTTATTCTTACCTGACTTTGACCTATCTAGGTGGTTTAGTTGCGATTTTTTTAGGAATTTTGCTATAAATTTCTTTACTTTTTTGTGGAAATTTGGTAAACTGTATCTTGTGTGTAATGGACGCACAAAAATACAGTTTATCCGCTGAGGAGGATTCCTCAAGATTGACAAAGATAGGAGAATAAAATGAATCCATTAATCCAAAGCTTGACTGAAGGTCAACTTCGTACAGATATCCCATCATTCCGTCCTGGTGACACTGTTCGTGTACACGCGAAAGTTGTCGAAGGTAACCGTGAACGTATCCAGATTTTTGAAGGTGTTGTTATCGCACGTAAAGGTGCTGGCATCTCAGAAAACTACACAGTTCGTAAAATTTCTAACGGTGTAGGTGTTGAGCGTATCTTCCCAATCCACACTCCACGTGTTGAAAAGATCGAAGTTGTTCGTTACGGTAAAGTACGTCGTGCGAAATTGTACTACTTGCGTGCTCTTCAAGGTAAAGCAGCTCGTATCAAAGAAATCCGTCGTTAATTCGACTAAAAAACTCTGCTTCTTCAGCAGAGTTTTTATCTAGCTCCCTTAGTTCAATGGATATAACAACTCCCTCCTAAGGAGTAGTTGCTGGTTCGATTCCGGCAGGGGGCATTTTTAGTACAGTAAAGAAAGAAAAAAGAATCTAGAAAGTTTATT
>NZ_JBKOTT010000010.1:0-11806 GCF_049737895.1 Streptococcus sp. CL8.13
AGAAAGAGTATCTAATGCTTGATTTGTCGTTGCAGGATTCGGGCCATCATCAAAAGTCAAGGCTACTACTTTACGATTTTTCTTTTCATAATAAGCCTTATATAGCTCTGCATCCTTATCTAATAAATAAGAGGACTGAATGACCTCAAAGAAACTAGATACTGGCAAGGCAATCTCGTCTAGATTTTCCACTGATTGACTTGGATAAAGGATAATTTGGCTATCCTTATAATCAAAGTTCCATGCAGACAAGTCTTGATCAGAGAAGCCTTTAACAATTTGATCAATCTTTTCTTGGTCCAATTTCTTATCCTGTAAAAAAGAGGTCATTTCTTTAATCAGCTGTTCTTTGGCTTTACTAGCATCTGAAAATAATTGATCAAGTGTAAAAGATTTGCCATCTTCTGTCAAATGTACTTTTGCCAGACTAGTTTTTTCAGTCTCTTCAACTTTTGACGAAGTTAAATCATAGACTTGTTTCATCACACTTCGGTTGACAATCCCTTTTAAAGTCGAATCCTGTTTCTCCGTATAATAAAAAACCAGATTTTCCTTGTCTTCCAGATTTTCCTTAATATCCTGTGTCATGATTTCTTTTACAGATGAAATCACTTGTTCCCCTTGGAGAGGATAATAGGCAATTACTTCTGATTGTCCCTTACGAAAATGATCTTTCTGATTTCCCTCACTCAATTGATTATCTTTATCATTTTTTAAAGACTCAATTTTTTGTTCGAAACTTTGCTTTGTATATACTTTGTATCCAATCATTGAACCAAGGACGCAAATACTTACTGAAAAGATAGCTACCAGGGCTATTAAACCGATTCTCTTTTTATCGTGCTCAACACGTTTTGCTCTACTTTTATCCATAAGACCATCATATCAAATTCAAGCTATAATTTCAATGATTTTGGAGGAAATAGTATATTAAAAAGAGAGGAAGTCCCCCTCTTAAGATTTTATTTTACTGCTTCTTTCAAAGTATCTACCTTATCCAAACGTTCCCATGGAAGGTCAATATCTGTACGTCCCATGTGTCCATAAGCTGCTGTTTGACGGTAAATTGGACGCTTGAGATCAAGCATTTGGATAATCCCTGCAGGACGAAGATCAAAGATTTGACGCGCTGCTTTTTCAAGCTTGCTTTCAGCTACTGTTCCTGTACCAAAGGTATCGATACGGACAGAAACAGGTTGCGCAACACCGATGGCATAGGCCAATTGCACTTCCGCTTTTTTAGCCAAACCTGCTGCAACAATATTCTTGGCAATATAACGAGCTGCATATGAGGCAGAACGGTCCACCTTAGTCGCATCTTTACCAGAGAAGGCACCACCACCGTGACGAGAGTAGCCACCATAGGTATCCACGATAATCTTACGACCAGTCAAGCCTGAGTCTCCTTGAGGTCCACCGATTACAAATCGACCAGTTGGATTGATGAAGAATTTTGTTTGCTCATCCAAGTAAGAGGCTGGAATAACCTCTTTGATAACCTTGCTAATGACATCATTGTGAATTTGTTCGTTGCTGACTTCTGGATCGTGCTGAGTTGAAATAACAACTGTGTCCACACGTACTGGACGGTCATTTTCATCATACTCAACTGTAACTTGTGATTTAGCATCTGGACGAAGATAGCTGATTTCACCAGACTTACGAAGTTCTGCCAGACAACGAACCAACTTATGACTGAGTGAAATTGGCAATGGCATGAGCTCTTCTGTTTCATCCACTGCAAATCCAAACATGAGCCCTTGGTCTCCAGCTCCAATTAAGTCCAATGGATCTTGGTCTGCATTTCCACGAACCTCCAAGGCTTCATTAACACCTTGGGCAATATCTGGTGACTGCTCAACAAGTGACGGATGGACTCCCACCGTCTCAGCAGAAAAACCATATTCTGTATTGGTGTAGCCAATCTCTGCAATGGTATCACGAACCACACGGTTAATATCCACATAGGCATTTGTAGATATTTCACCAAAAACATGGACGGAACCAGTATATACAGCTGTCTCAGCAGCAACGTGCGCATCTGGATCCTTAGCTAAAATAGCATCCAAAATCGCATCTGAAATTTGGTCTGCAATCTTATCTGGATGCCCCTCAGATACAGATTCAGACGTGAATAATTTACGTTCTGACATAAAAATGTCCCCCCTTAAAAATAGTGTTATAGAGTTACAAAGTACTGATAGGAAATTTCTTAGTGCTGAATACCTACCATCTTATCGGGACTATATAACTTTATCATTATACCATTTTTTAACGCAATTTACAGTCTTTAATGTAGTGTTTCTGTTTAGATAGTTCGTTCTCATAAATAAAAAAAGTTGGAGCTCAGTACTCCAACAATTACTATTAAAATGTTTGGCGTTTTGCTTTGCGCTCTGCACGACCGCGAGCACGATTTTCAGCACGCTTGGTTTTGCGGCGCTTTTCATCAACCGCCCATTGAATTTTTTTCTTATAACCTGGTTTGACTTTTTTCTTTTTCTTTTTAACCAAACCAATCATTTCGATATCAAGTTTATCTTGTTTTTTCTCACGGTTGACACGACGATCACGGTCATAAGTATCTTGAAATTCCCCGTCTTTGACCATCTTCGGAGTAAATTTAATTCCTAATTTCTCCAACTCACAGATATCCGAGTCATCGCTTGGCTGATAAAGAGTAATAGCTGTACCTGGTAGGCCATTGCGTCCGGTACGACCAACACGGTGCACGAAGAAGGATAAGTCTTGCGGAATGGCATCATTGATGACATGGCTGACACCTTCAATGTCAATCCCACGCGCTGCCAAGTCTGTTGCGACAATATACTCAAAATCCAGATTTTTCACCTGGTTCATGATACGTTTGCGCTCACGAGGGGCAATATCCCCATGGATTTTTGCCACCTTCAAACCTTGAGCAGTCAGATATGAATGCAATTCATCAGCACGCGTTTTAGTGTTAACAAAAATCATTGCCAAATACGGTTGCATCAACTGAGTCAACTGGTAAATTTGAGCATTCTTATCTCGGCCCTTGGTCGAAATCAACCAATTATCAATGGTATCAGAAATGACCGTTTTGGTCTTGATTTTCTCCATAACAGGATTTGATAAGTATTTTTTCAAGAATGGTTGCAGTTTTTGTGGAATAGTCGCTGAGAAGACCATGAATTGCAGGTCTTTTGGAAGGCTTCCAGCAATCTTATCAACAGTTTCTAGGAATCCCATATCCAAGGTCATGTCTGCCTCATCGACCACAAAGGTCTTAGCTTTATGAATAGCTAAATCACCAGACTTAACCAAGTCATAGATACGACCTGGCGTACCGATAACAATATGAGGCTGGTTGCTTGCCAATTTCTCAATCTGGCGAGCCTTATCTGTCCCCCCCACATAATTAACCACACGAACTTCTACTTCTGAGTGAGTAGCAATCTGACGGGCTGCTTGGTAAATTTGAGTAGCTAATTCTCGGCTCGGTGCAGTAATGACTGCTTGAACACTATCGCTGGCTTCATCTAATTGCTGGAAAATCGGCAATAGGAAAGTGTGAGTCTTACCCGAACCTGTTTTTGATTCACCGACTAGGTCACGACCTGCCAAAACAATCGGAATCAACTTATCTTGCACCTCTGTTGGAGTTGTAAATTTCAACTCCTCCAAGGCTTCTCTAATATAGTTTTTAAATTGAAATTTCGTAAATGACATAATATCCTCGATTCTATCTATCCTATCAATTATACCATATTTTATTCCATTTCAGTAGTCTCACTTATTTAGGCTATTTCCAGTAGCTTTTATAGTCAGAAAAAGGCTGGAATATTATAATTCCAACCTCTTTTTAGTCATTATTTCCAGTTTAAAATAGCATTCAAGCCATAGTGATCACTAACTTGCGGACTATTGTTGCCATCAAATACGACATGTAAATTTTCCACCGCTAACTCTTTGGTAGTAAAAACATAGTCGATTCGAAGGGGTTCTGTGTTCCCCTTCCAGCCATCAATTTCTGGTGGAACAGTATAGCTACCACTTTTCTCTTGAGCAACTTCAAATGCGTCTTGTAAGCCTAGTGGACTAGCTAAAATAGCTTGGTAACCTTCCTGACCAGCTGGGTTGTTGAAATCTCCAGCAAGCAAAAGTGGCTTGTTCAATTCTTTCAAGACAGCCTCAAATCGCGCCCATTCTTCTTGGAAACCTTTATCCCACCAAGAAAGGTGTACACTGGCAACTGCAAGCTCCTTACCATTAACTACAGTTTCAGCCAGGGCGACACGGCGAGTATGATAGTCTGTTGGATCATCCACATCTGAAATCAAAATTTCTCTTGCTTCAATATGTGTTTTAGACAAGATAGCCACACCTTCATGGTAGCGGTCATAACCAATATGGTTATAGGCCCAAGTCCAGTAGTAATCTTTCCCTTGCTCTGATAACTTTTCAACCAAAAGTCTAACATAATGGTCTTGGTGAATAGGCTCAGCTGCTGGCAAAGCTTGATAAAGGTCATTAACCTCCACCTCTGGCGAAGTAATCTCCTGATTGATTTCTTGGAAACATATCAAATCATAGTCTTTATCAAGAATATCTTCAAGCAAGAGCTGGAATTTTTCCTCAGCTTCTTTTTCCATCCAACTGTGAGTATTGAGTGTTAAAAATTTCATTCTTTTCTCCCAAAATAAGAGGTTGGAATACAGCTTCCAACCTCAAGTATATTACAATTCTACTTTAGCAACTGCTGATTTAGCTGCAAGAGAACCTGTTTTTTCTAATTTAACTGATTTAATTGCATCACCATTTGTGAAGACAACTACTGTTGAAGTTTCACGACCTGCTGCACGGATAGCATCCAAGTCAGCTGTGACAAGGAGATCTCCTGCTGCAACTTTTTGTCCTTCAGCAACATGAACTGTAAATGGTTTTCCTTCAAGACTTACTGTGTCCAAACCAATGTGAACCAATACTTCAAGACCTGCTTCAGTCACAAGACCAAGAGCATGTTTTGTAGGGAAGATGCTTGATACAGTACCTGAAACTGGAGATACAATGTTTCCATTTGCAGGTTCTACAGCAAATCCGTCGCCCATCATTTTTTGAGCAAATACTGGATCTTTAACTTGTTCCAAGGCAACAACTTGACCGTCTGCTACTGAGTAAACTTCCTCAGTAAGACCTTTGAAGTGAACAGTGTTTTGTTGCGCTTCTGTCATTTGACTTGGAAGAGTTTCAGGAATGATTTCACCTGAATCAAGGATATCTTGGATATCAGATTTCAATACGTCTGCTTTTGGACCGTAGATAGCTTGAACTCCTTGTCCTTTCATGACAAGACCCATAGCTCCTTCTGCTTTCCATTGTTCTGCATCACCGACTTTGTCAGCATCTTTTACAGTTACACGAAGACGAGTCATACATGCATCAACATCAACGATGTTTGCACGTCCACCAAGAAGGTTAATAATGTTTACAGCTTGAGAGCCTGCTGCAACTTTCACTTCGCTACTAGCTTCTTCTGAACCTTCAGCAGTTTCGTAATTTCCGTTACGTCCTGGAGTTGCGTAGTTGAATTTTTGAATCATGAAGTTTGCGATAAAGTACATGATTACGGCAAAGAGAACAGTTACCCAGATAAAGTTAACGATATCCATACCAATACCAGCATTAATTGCTAGTGGTGTACGAGTCAAGAATTCAATTGAACCGAATGAGTGGACACGTAGGTTTACTACGTCAGCCATAGCGAAGGCAGCACCTTGAACAAGTGAGTAAACAAGATACATAGGTGTTGCTACAAACATGAACATGTATTCGATTGGTTCAGTAACCCCTGTCAAGAATGTTGCAAGAGCTGTCGCAATCATCATACCTTTATATTGATGTTTCTTATCAGCATCGACATTACGGTAGATAGCAACGATCATACCCATCAAGATACCGAATGAACCGATCATTTGTCCAACTTTGAAACGAGCTGGGTGAACAGTATCTAACAATTGTTGGTAGTGACTTGCATCTGTACCTTTAAGGTTAACAAGGTCTGTTACCCATGCAAGCCATAGTGGGTCTTGACCAAATACTTGAGTACCTTTAGCTGCACCAGTTAAAATGTCATAAGTACCACCAAGAGCTGTGTAGTTCATTGGGATAGTCAACATATGGTGAAGACCAAATGGCAAGAGCAAACGTTCCAAAGTACCATACAAGAATGGTGCAAGGATTGGAGCAGTTTCTTGTGAGTTGGCAATCCAGATACCAAAGCTATTGATACCTGTTTGAACTACTGGCCAGAAGGCAGCAAGTAGAATTGCAGCGATTGCTGAACGAAGAATAACTACAAATGGTACGAAACGTTTCCCGTTGAAGAATGAAAGTGCATCAGGAAGTTTACGGAAGTTGTAGTATTTATTGTAAGCAGTTGCCCCTACAAAACCTGAGATAATCCCTACAAACACACCCATGTTCAAGGCTGGAGCTTCAAGAACACTGATAAAGTAATCAGCAACTTTGATTGAACCACCGAATAGAGTAGTTACCATAGCATCTGGATTTTTCAACATATCACCTGATACACCAAAGATTGTACCAGTAATACGGTTAATCAAGATGAAGGCAAGACCAGCGGCGAAAGCACCACCAGCACGTTCTTTAGCCCAGCTACCTCCAATGGCTAGGGCAAACAAAATGTGAAGGTTACCGATAACCCCCCAACCAATTTGCTCAAGAATTCCACCAGTGATTACAAGTGGTGCAAAGGTTGGGTTAATCATCACGATAGACTTACCGATTGAAATCATCAAACCAGCAGCCGGCATAACCGCGATAACCACCATCAAAGCCTTACCGAATTTTTGCCAAAATTCGAAAGACAAGACATTTTTGAATGTATCTTTCATCATTCAAATCTCCTTTATTTTTATTTAGGCAAACGTTTTACGAAAACGTTTGCACCTTTTATGATTTAATTATACCACTTTAATTTTTTTTGTAAAGGCTTTTACAAAAAAAAGGAGACTTTTTTCTAAAATTTTTGTAGTAAAAAAGGAGATATTAAAATCTCCTCAAATATAATTCTATTTTATTTTAGATTTTCAGGAATCGGCGCATTGAAATTCCTGATCCGATTGAACCGATAAAAATTCCAATCACAAATAATAGAGCAATCATAAGTGGACTGAATACCTCTGGTGATATCATTGAAAGGTTCTGACCAACCAATGACTTATTAACCGATTGGTAAACCATTTTATAGACAATAAATACCAGAACTGACGGAAGAGTTGCTCCAAGCAAACCAATGAAGGCACCTTCAAGCAAGAAAGGTCCACGGATATAGCCGTTCTTAGCACCTACTAAACGCATGATTTGAATTTCACGGCTTCGTGAAATAATGGTGATACGAATAGTATTAGAAATCAAGAACACCGCAATGAAAATCAATAATCCCGCGATAACTAGTCCCCAGACACGAATAAATGAGGCTAACTTAAACAAGCGTTCTGTATTAGCACCACCATCTTGAACTTCTGATACACCTTCAATTTTCTTAGCCTCTTCTGCTACTGTCTTTACATCGCTTGGCGTGTTGGTATCAACAATATATGCATCATAGAGTGGATTGGCATCCCCTTCAAAGATTTTCCAGTTGTCCCCCATTGTTTCGGTCAACTTTTCATATTGTTCTTCTTTACTTGAAAAGGTAACACTTTTAACAGTTGACATACCTTTCAAAGCATCGTATACCTTATGGTAGTCATTATTGGTAACGGTTTGACCTTCTTTTTCAATGGTCTCACTATTGTCAGCTACGTCCTTACGAATATATACCATTACTCGGACATTGTTTTCAATATCTGTAGCGAGTTTAGCCGTATTAAAGATAACAGATGCAAATATTGCAACTAAAGTCAAAGTAATCATAACCGAACTGACAGCTGCTACTGTCATCCAGCCATTTCGTTTCAAACTTTTTAATGATTCAAATAAATGACGAAAAAATCTACTAATCATCGTATCCATATTCTCCTTTAGCTTCGTCACGAACGACACGGCCATTTTCAATGGCAATGACACGGTGGCGCAAGGTATTTACAATCTGACTGTTGTGGGTAGCCATCAAGACAGTTGTACCTTGGAGATTGATGCGTTCCAATAAATTCATAATTTCCCATGAATTATCCGGATCCAAATTTCCTGTTGGCTCGTCCGCAATCAATACTTTTGGATTGTTTACAATGGCACGCGCAATCGCTATACGCTGTTGTTCTCCCCCCGAAAGTTCATTTGGAAAAGAACGAACCTTATGCTTCAATCCAACCAAGTCTAAAACTTCCATAACACGTTTTTTGATGTTACGACGGCTCTCACCGATTACTTCCATTGCATAGGCAATATTTTCATAAACAGTTTTCTTTGGCAAGAGTTTGTAATCCTGAAAGACTACCCCGACACTACGACGTAGAAGTGGGACATCTTTCTTCTTAATTTTAACCAGATTAAAACCAGCAACAGATAAGCTTCCTTTTTCGATTTTTACTTCGCGGTACAAAGCTCTAATAAATGTTGACTTCCCAGCTCCTGACGGACCTACGATATAGGCAAATTCCCCGGGTTCAACAGTGACTGAGACACCTCGCAAAGCTGTCGTTCCGTTATCATACTTTTTGACAACATCTCTCATTTCAATGATTGACATGTGAGTTCCTTTCTATCTTAGCTGATTCGCCACTTGAGATAAGCATCGATAAAACCATCTAGGTCTCCATCCATAACCTTATCTACCTGCGCAACTTCAAAGCTAGTTCGATGATCTTTTACCATAGTATAAGGCGTGAAAACATAAGAACGGATTTGACTTCCCCATGTGATTTCCTTTTTCTCACCCTTGAGGGAATCGACTTCCGCAGCTTTCTTTTCTTGCTCCATTTGATAGAGCTTGGCCTGTAACATCTTCATAGCTCGATCTCTATTTCCATATTGGGTACGATCGACCGTTGACTGAACGACAGTTCCCGTAGGAATGTGTGTCAAACGCACCCCTGTTGAAACTTTATTGACGTTTTGTCCACCAGCACCACCTGAACGGAAGGTATCCATCTTGATATCATCTTCACGGATTTCCACTTCAATAGTATCATCCAGCTCAGGCATCACTTCTACAGATGTGAAAGAGGTATGGCGACGTTTAGCAGAGTCAAATGGTGAAATTCGCACCAAACGGTGTACCCCCATTTCTGACTTGAGAAGACCATAGGCATTAGGTCCTTCAAATGATAAGGTTACTGACTTGATACCAGCTTCATCTCCTGCTTGGTAATCCAAGACTTCTACTTTAAAGCCTTTAGCATTTCCATAGCGAGTGTACATACGAAGCAACATATCACCCCAGTCTTGAGCCTCTGTACCACCGGATCCTGGATGGATTTCCAAGATGGCATTATTATGGTCATAAGGTTCTGACAAGAGAAGGGTCATTTCGTAACTGGTCATCATCTTATCCAGCTCTGACAACTGTTCAACCAATTCTTCATGCACAGACTCATCTTCAGCTAAAAAGTCCAATAAAATTTCGACTTCATCCTGCAACTCTTCCATTTTGTGGAAAGTGTTGTAGGTGTTTTTTAATTCATTTAATTCTTGCGACGTTTTTTGGGCCGCGATATTATCGTTCCAAAAATCAGGTTCTGTCATCTTGTTTTCCAAGATGGCAATCTCTTCCTCTAAACCTTCGAGGTCAAAGAGACCCCCTGAAAGAAGCTAATTTTTCACGATTGGCGTCAATTTTCTGACGAATTTCTGAAATGTCCATAAATACTCCTTTGTTGTATCGTTTTATTATACCATAATCTATCATTTCTTTCCATCTTTTGCTCTAATCCCTTATTGCACGTAAAAAGAAGCCTTTCGGCTTCCCTTCTTACAAGACTTTTGCTGAAGTACGAGTGATTTCTTCTACTTGAATATTCTCTGATTCAAATTTTTCTTTCAAGGCTGGTAAATCGATTGATCCATCGATTTGAACTTCGATAATCACCTTACCATCCTTACGCGGAATATTGACTGTATGAGAGATATTCAAATTTTCTTCTACAATCAAAGAAACAATTTTTCCAAGAACACCAACTTCATTTTCCGTAACAAAGCGCACACGAATTCCTTCTTCACCGTAACCAGCAATTTCAAGAAAGGCTTGGAAAACGTCACGGTCCGTAATAACACCATAGACTTGATGGTTATCAACAACAGGAAGAATACCAATCTTGTTTTTCAGCATCAGATAAGTTGCATCTTCTAGACTAGCATAGCCTGAGACAGTAACAACATCTCGAATCATTACATCTTTTACTTTGGTCTTATTCAGAAGATAGTTCATCTCATAGATAGAAAGACTTGTTGCTTTTGAGGGGCTAGCTTGCGCAATGGTTCCCTCAGTTACCAAACCAACTAATTGATCATTTTCGATAACAGGCAAGCGGTGCAACCCTTGCTCTCTCATCAAATCTGCTGCATGAGATACTGTTGTATCCGGACTAATATAAACTACCTTGCGGGTCATAAAATCTTTAACTGCCATGAGACTTCTCCTTTTCTATTCTTATCCCTATTATACAATCTTTTTGTAAATCTATCAAACGCTTACATTTCTTTTTCAAAATTCAGAAAAGTATGAATAAGCTAGCAAAAAGAGCTCTGAAATAGAGCTCTCTGAATGAAGGTAAGATACATTTCATTCGATTTTTTCAATTATTAGAAATTAACCTTTTAATGTAGATAAAGATTGCTTTACAATCTATATCTGTCAACTAAAAAGGTCCCCTGGACTATAATGATGATTACTTCGTAATCCTCATCCACCGACTAAAACAATCCACTGGATTGTTTTAGCCACCAAGATACGCTTTTCTAACTTCTTCTGATGAGGCGAGTTCTTTTCCTGTTCCTGATAGGACGATTTTCCCTGTTTCCAATACATAGCCTCGGTCAGAGATTGCAAGTGCTTTATTGGCATTTTGTTCAATCAAGAGGACGGTTGTTCCTTGTTTCTGGATATCTTGAATGATATCAAAAATCTCTTGGATAAAGATTGGGGCAAGTCCCATTGATGGTTCATCTAAAAGAAGAAGTTTGGGTGTTGACATAAGGGCGCGTCCCATGGCAAGCATTTGTTGTTCCCCTCCTGAAAGGGTGGCTGCATCTTGATTTTTCCGTTCTTCTAGACGCGGGAAGCGTGAGAAAACTTTCTTCAAGTTAGCTTGATTTTCTTCACGATTTTTCTTTAAGAAAGCTCCCATTTCAAGATTTTCCATAACAGTCAAGCCAGGGAAGACATGGCGTCCTTCTGGTACTTGTGAAAGCCCACCTGCTACGATTTTCTGAGCTGGCATTTTTTGGATTTCTTGACCTAAAAATTCAATCTTTCCTGAACTCGGTCTAACCAAACCAGACAAGGTACGGAGAATGGTTGTCTTACCTGCACCATTGGCACCGATAAGGGAAACTACCTCTCCTTCATTCACTTCAAAGTTTACATCACGGACTGCCTGGATCATGCCGTAATGCACAGAAAGATTATCAACTTTTAACATAGACATTAGGCTTCACCTCCTAGATAAGCTTCGATAACGCGTTTATTGGTCTTAATTTCGTCTGGAGTTCCTTGAGCAATCAAACGACCGTATTCAAGTACGTAGATACGTTCTGTTACTTCCATGACCAAATTCATATCGTGTTCAATCAACATGATTGTAATCTTAAATTCATCTTTGATGCGACGAATTAACTCAGTCAATTCTGCTGTTTCCTGCGG
>NZ_JBKOTT010000011.1:0-11700 GCF_049737895.1 Streptococcus sp. CL8.13
ACTTTGACACCGAGTTTTTAGACTATGTCCTAGCTGTTAAAGTAGTTTCAAGTCTTGAGGAAGCAATCGAGCATATTGAAGCACACAGTACTCATCATTCGGATGCCATTGTGACTGAAAATGCTGAAGCTGCAGCTTACTTTACAGATCAAGTGGACTCTGCAGCGGTTTATGTCAATGCCTCAACTCGTTTCACAGATGGTGGCCAATTTGGTCTGGGTTGTGAAATGGGGATTTCTACTCAGAAATTGCACGCGCGTGGTCCAATGGGCTTGAAGGAATTGACCAGCTACAAGTATGTGGTTACTGGTGACGGACAGATAAGGGAGTAAGAGATGAAGATTGGATTTATCGGTTTGGGGAATATGGGTGCTAGCTTGGCCAAGGCTGTTTTGCAGGCTAAGACGTGTGATGACATTCTTCTTGCCAATCGTAGTCAAGCCAAGGTAGATGCTTTCATTGCAGACTTTGGTGGTCAGGCTTCCAGCAATGAAGAAATCTTTGCAGAAGCAGATGTGATTTTTCTAGGAGTTAAGCCTGCTCAGTTTTCTGAACTGCTTTCTCAATACCAGACCATCCTTGAAAAAAGAGAAAGTCTTCTTTTGATTTCCATGGCAGCTGGATTGACTTTAGAAAAACTAGCTAGTCTTCTTCCAAATCAACACAGAATTATTCGTATGATGCCAAATACCCCTGCTTCTATCGGTCAAGGAGTGATTAGTTATGCCTTGTCTCCTAATTGCAGGGTTGAGGACAGTGATCTCTTTTGTCAGCTTTTAACCAAGGCTGGACTCTTGGTTGAACTTGGGGAAGGCTTAATAGACGCAGCGACAGGTCTTGCAGGCTGTGGACCGGCTTTTGTCTATCTCTTTATCGAAGCCTTGGCAGATGCAGGTGTTCAGACGGGATTGCCACGAGAAACGGCATTGAAAATGGCGGCTCAAACTGTGGTAGGAGCTGGGCAATTGGTCCTAGAAAGCCAAGAGCATCCTGGGGTCTTGAAAGACCAAGTTTGTAGCCCAGGAGGTTCCACTATCGCTGGTGTAGCGAGCTTAGAAGCGCATGCTTTTCGAGGAACGGTCATGGATGCAGTTGGTCAAGCCTACAAACGAACACAAGAATTAGGTAAATAAGAGGTAGTTTTATCTGCCTCTTTTATGGTGGTTGAAATGAGAAGACAAAAAGATTGTCACAAACCCACATTTTTTTGATAGAATAGAAGTAGTAAAAAAGAAATGAGTTAGACATGTCAAAAGGATTTTTAGTCTCTCTTGAGGGACCAGAGGGAGCAGGAAAGACCAGTGTTTTAGAGGCTCTGCTCCCAATTTTAGAGGAAAAAGGGGTAGAGATACTGACGACCCGTGAACCTGGCGGAGTCTTGATTGGGGAGAAGATTCGGGAAGTGATTTTGGATCCAAGTCATACTCAGATGGATGCTAAAACAGAGCTTTTACTCTATATCGCCAGTCGCAGACAGCACTTGGTGGAAAAAGTTCTCCCTGCCCTTGAAGCTGGTAAGTTGGTCATTATGGACCGCTTCATCGATAGTTCCGTTGCCTATCAGGGATTTGGTCGTGGCTTAGATATTGACGCCATTGATTGGCTCAATCAGTTTGCGACAGATGGCCTTAAACCCGATTTGACACTCTATTTTGATATCGAGGTGGAAGAAGGACTGGCTCGCATTGCTGCTAATAGCAATCGTGAGGTCAATCGTTTGGACTTGGAAGGTTTGGACTTGCATAAAAAAGTCCGTAAAGGCTATCTTTCTCTCCTGGAAAAAGAAGGAAATCGCATTGTCAAGATTGATGCGAGTCTTCCATTGGAGGAGGTTGTGGAAACCACAAAGGCTGTCTTGTTTGATAGAATGGGATTAGCTAAATGAAACAAGATCAACTAAAGGCCTGGCAGCCAGATCAGTTTGACCACTTTGTCCGTATCCTAGAACAAGACCAGCTCAATCATGCCTACCTCTTTTCAGGTTTCTTTGGAAGCTTGGAAATGGCGCAGTTTTTGGCTAAGAGCCTTTTTTGTACAGATAAAGTAGGTGTTTTACCATGTGAGAAATGCCGAAATTGTAAGCTGATTGAACTGGGAGAATTTCCCGATGTCACTTTGATTAAACCAGTCAATCAGGTCATCAAGACAGAACGCATTCGGGAATTGGTGGGTCAGTTTTCCCAAGCAGGGATTGAAAGTCAGCAACAGGTCTTTATCATTGAGCAAGCTGAGAAAATGCATCCTAATGCAGCCAATTCTCTGCTCAAGGTCATCGAAGAACCCCAGAGTGAGGTTTATATCTTCTTCTTGACCAGCGATGAGGAAAAGATCTTACCAACAATCCGCAGTCGGACGCAAATTTTTCACTTTAAAAAACAAGAAGAAAAGCTCATTTTGCTCTTAGAACAAATGGGACTGGTTAAGAAAAAGGCGATCCTTTTAGCTCAGTTTAGTCAATCACGAGCTGAAGCAGAAAAGTTGGCACATCAGGCAAATTTTTGGACCTTGGTCGATGAAAGTGAACGCCTGCTAACTTGGTTAGTGGCTAAGAAAAAAGAAAGTTATTTGCAAGTTGCCAAACTAGCTAGCTTGGCAGATGATAAGGAAAAACAAGATCAGGTTTTACGGATTTTTGAAGTCCTCTGTGGACAAGATATCTTACAAGCAAGAGTAAGAGTGATTCTACAAGATTTGCTAGAAGCTAGAAAAATGTGGCAGGCTAATGTCAGCTTTCAAAATGCTATGGAATATCTGGTCTTGAAAGAAATATAAACTCAAAAATGAATGATAAAGAAAGGAAAGGGCTGTTTTATGGACAAAAAAGAATTATTTGACGCGCTGGACGATTTTTCCCAACAGTTATTGGTAACCTTGGCCGATGTGGAAGCCATCAAGAAAAATCTCAAGAGCTTGGTAGAAGAAAATACAGCTCTTCGCTTGGAAAATAGTAAGTTGCGAGAACGCTTGGGTGAGGTGGAAGCAGACGCTCCTGTCAAGGCTAAGCATGTTCGTGAAAGTGTCCGTCGCATTTACCGTGATGGATTTCACGTTTGTAATGATTTTTATGGACAACGTCGAGAACAGGACGAAGAATGTATGTTCTGTGATGAGTTGTTATACAGGGAGTAAGCATGCAGATTCAAAAAAGTTTTAAGGGGCAGTCTCCCTATGGCAAGCTGTACCTAGTGGCAACGCCGATTGGCAATCTAGACGATATAACCTTTCGAGCAATCCAGACCTTGAAAGAAGTGGACTGGATTGCTGCTGAGGACACACGCAATACAGGTCTATTGCTCAAGCATTTTGACATTTCTACCAAGCAAATCAGTTTTCATGAGCACAATGCCAAGGAAAAGATTCCTGATTTGATTGGTTTCCTGAAAGCAGGGCAAAGTATTGCTCAGGTATCCGACGCGGGTCTGCCTAGCATCTCAGACCCTGGTCATGATTTGGTTAAGGCAGCTATTGAGGAAGAGATTGCAGTTGTCACAGTTCCAGGAGCCTCTGCAGGGATTTCTGCCTTGATTGCTAGCGGTCTAGCGCCACAACCACATATCTTTTACGGCTTTTTACCGAGAAAATCAGGCCAGCAAAAGCAATTTTTCGACTCAAAAAAAGATTATCCTGAAACTCAGATTTTCTATGAATCTCCCCATCGTGTGGCAGATACTTTGGAAAATATGTTAGCAGTTTATGGCGACCGCTCGGTCGTTTTGGTTAGGGAATTGACTAAAATTTATGAAGAATACCAAAGAGGAAAGCTCTCTGAATTGCTGGAAAGCATCTCCGAAACGCCACTTAAGGGAGAATGCCTTCTCATCGTTGAAGGTGCCAGTCAGGATATGGAAGAAAAGGACGAGGAGGACTTGTTTTCAGAAATCCAAGCCCGCATCCAACATGGTATGAAGAAAAATCAAGCTATCAAGGAAGTCGCTAAGATTTACCAGTGGAATAAAAGTCAACTCTACGCTGCCTATCACGACTGGGAAGAAAACCAAGAAAATGACTAAACAGGGAAGTTTGCCTTCTTCCCGAAATAGAAATAACAATCATAAACATTTTGCTAAGATTGCTTATTTGGAGGAGAAATGAAAAGCAAAGCGATGAAGAAAGTAATTGGCCTACTGTTGCCTATTCTCACCTTATTTATTTTGTCAGCATGTAACAACAGAGTCGATCGTGATTTAGCTAAAACATCTATTTCAAACATTCGTTCCGTAGTAGAAGCTGCAGGGTTAGAAGCAGAAGGATACTCGACTGCTGATACCTTTGGATACTACGGATTTCCATTTTACATTAAAGGAAATAAAAAATTTGTAGATGTCTATGTGGATTTTGAAAAAGATTATGTTGAGAAGACTCCAGTCCTTAGATACAATCCGCGACTTAAAGAAGTTGAAAAGAAAATTTTCTTTGGTTTTTCCCAAAAAACAGTCTATCGTTTAGAAATGGAGTATGTTGCTGAAGATGATAACTATGACCGACTTGAGGAAGCTTATAATAAGATACTTCAAAGTGATAGTTTGACTTCTACATATTTAAAAGATAATCAGCTTAAGAAGCTTTATATTAAAAATTCAATTGAATTGGAATCTTTTAAATCCTATTACTCTTTAGTTCCAAAAGAAGAATATAGTGGCAACCCTAAAACTCGTCTTGAAGAACAAGAAAAGAGGGAGGCAATTCTGAAGACAGATGTAGAAGAACTTACTCCCTTAATTGAGGACCTAGACCCAAGTAGAGTCAACAATCTTGATGAAGAGACGCTTGTTCGTAATCGTGATCTACTTTTGAAAAGGGTTGCTGACAATCGTTCTACCTTTGGTATTGACATAGACATTGATATAAAAGAGGTACGAAAACAAAACCTTCAATTAACTGATGAGGATATTGACAATTGGACTGATTCTGATTTTCAATACGTACTTGCTCAAATAGTTGAAATTGAAAAATTACCTAAGAATACTGAAGTACGTTTTAGTATAAAATATGAAAGAAAACTGGGTTGGAAGATATTCAGTTTCAATAAAGAATAATTTTTGAAAGACATTCAGGAATTCTCCTGTCTGTCTTTTTACTTAGTTTTTTGGTATAATGGACCAAGTATGAATTTAGAAAGATTTGTGGGTGTCAAATAGTCTAGTAGCTTGTTTTTATTTGGACTTAGTTTCCACCCAAAGAGGTATTAGTGTCGTGTCTCAATCTTATATCAATGTTATCGGAGCAGGTTTGGCAGGGTCTGAAGCTGCTTACCAAATCGCAGAACGTGGTATTCCAGTTAAACTCTATGAAATGCGTGGTGTCAAGTCAACACCCCAGCACAAAACAGACAATTTTGCTGAATTGGTTTGTTCTAATTCTCTTCGTGGAGATGCTTTGACAAATGCAGTGGGTCTCCTCAAGGAAGAAATGCGTCGCTTGGGTTCTGTTATCTTAGAATCTGCTGAAGCAACCCGTGTTCCTGCAGGAGGAGCTCTTGCGGTGGACCGTGATGTTTTCTCCCAAATGGTGACCGAAAAAGTGGCCAACCACCCCTTGATTGAAGTGGTGCGTGATGAAATTACAGAATTGCCGACAAATGTTATTACAGTTGTGGCGACTGGTCCTTTGACCAGCGATGCTCTAGCTGAAAAGATTCATGCCCTTAATGACGGCGATGGTTTCTATTTCTACGATGCGGCAGCCCCTATTATCGACGTCAACACTATCGATATGAGCAAGGTCTATCTCAAGTCTCGTTATGATAAGGGAGAAGCCGCTTATCTCAACGCTCCCATGACCAAGCAAGAGTTTATGGATTTCCATGAAGCCTTGGTTAATGCGGAAGAAGCACCGCTCAATTCTTTCGAAAAAGAAAAGTACTTTGAAGGTTGTATGCCTATCGAAGTTATGGCCAAACGTGGCATTAAAACTATGCTTTATGGTCCTATGAAACCAGTCGGTCTGGAGTATCCAGACGACTATACTGGACCTCGTGATGGCGAATTTAAAACACCGTACGCGGTTGTGCAGCTTCGCCAGGACAATGCGGCTGGTAGCCTCTACAATATCGTCGGTTTCCAGACCCACCTCAAATGGGGAGAACAAAAACGAGTCTTCCAAATGATTCCTGGTCTTGAAAATGCTGAGTTTGTCCGTTATGGGGTCATGCACCGCAATTCTTATATGGATTCACCAAATCTTCTTGAGCAGACTTACCGTTCTAAGAAACAACCAAATCTCTTCTTTGCTGGTCAGATGACGGGTGTGGAAGGCTATGTTGAGTCAGCTGCTTCAGGCTTGGTTGCGGGAATTAACGCTGCTCGTCTTTTCAAGGGAGAAAGTGAGGCGATTTTCCCAGAAACAACAGCGATTGGAAGTTTAGCTCATTACATCACTCATGCGGACAGCAAACATTTCCAACCGATGAATGTCAACTTTGGGATTATCAAGGAGTTGGAAGGCGAGCGTATTCGTGATAAGAAGGCTCGTTATGAAAAAATTGCAGAGCGTGCTCTTAGCGACTTAGAGGAATTTTTAACAGTCTAATTTTTTTGAAAGAATTGCTCACGATACTATAAAAATCTTAGAAATTGTGATAAAATAGGTAGGATAAAAAAAGGAGAGTGAAAATGGCGAATCCCAAGTATAAACGTATTTTAATCAAGTTATCAGGTGAAGCCCTTGCCGGTGAACGTGGCGTAGGGATTGATATCCAAACAGTTCAAACAATCGCAAAAGAGATTCAAGAAGTTCATAGCTTAGGTATCGAAATTGCCCTTGTTATCGGTGGAGGAAATCTCTGGCGTGGAGAACCTGCAGCAGAAGCAGGTATGGACCGCGTTCAGGCTGATTACACAGGAATGCTTGGGACTGTTATGAATGCTCTTGTGATGGCAGATTCATTGCAACAAGTTGGGGTTGATACACGTGTGCAAACAGCTATTGCTATGCAACAAGTGGCAGAGCCTTACGTACGTGGACGTGCCCTTCGTCATCTTGAAAAAGGCCGTATCGTTATCTTTGGTGCCGGAATTGGTTCACCTTACTTCTCAACAGATACAACAGCGGCCCTTCGTGCAGCTGAAATCGAAGCAGATGCTATTCTTATGGCTAAAAACGGTGTCGATGGTGTTTACAATGCCGATCCTAAGAAAGACAAGACAGCCGTTAAGTTTGAAGAATTGACCCACCGTGACGTTATCAATAAAGGTCTTCGTATCATGGACTCAACAGCTTCAACCCTCTCAATGGATAACGACATTGACTTGGTTGTCTTCAACATGAACCAACCAGGCAACATCAAACGTGTCGTATTTGGTGAAAATATCGGAACAACAGTTTCAAATAATATCTAAGAAAAGGAATAAGAAAGATTATGGCTAACGCAATTATTGAAAAAGCTAAAGAGAGAATGACCCAGTCTCACCAATCACTTGCTCGTGAATTTGGTGGTATCCGTGCTGGCCGTGCCAATGCAAGCTTGCTTGACCGTGTACATGTAGAATACTATGGAGTAGAAACTCCTCTTAACCAAATCGCTTCAATTACGATTCCAGAAGCGCGTGTTTTGTTGGTGACACCATTTGACAAGTCTTCATTGAAAGACATCGAACGTGCCTTGAATGCCTCTGATCTTGGTATCACACCAGCTAACGATGGTTCTGTTATTCGTTTGGTTATCCCTGCTCTCACAGAAGAAACTCGTCGTGACCTTGCTAAAGAAGTGAAGAAGGTCGGAGAAAATGCTAAAGTGGCTGTCCGCAATATTCGTCGTGATGCTATGGATGAAGCTAAGAAACAAGAAAAAGCAAAAGAAATCACTGAAGACGAATTGAAGACTCTTGAAAAAGACATTCAAAAAGTAACAGACGATGCTGTTAAACACATCGATGACATGACTGCCAACAAAGAGAAAGAACTTTTGGAAGTCTAAAAATAAACAGAAAACTCAGTTGGCATTGCTGGCTGAGTTTTATTCGAAAGAAGGAAATATGAATACAAATCTTGCAAGTTTTATCGTTGGACTCATCATCGATGAAAACGACCGTTTTTACTTTGTGCAAAAGGATGGCCAGACCTATGCTCTTGCCAAGGAAGAAGGTCAACATACAGTTGGGGATACGGTTAAAGGTTTTGCCTACACGGATATGAAGCAAAAACTCCGCTTGACCACTCTAGAAGTGACTGCAACTCAGGACCAATTTGGTTGGGGAACTGTAACGGAAGTTCGTAAAGACTTGGGTGTCTTTGTGGATACAGGCCTTCCTGACAAGGAAATCGTTGTGTCACTCGATATCCTCCCTGAGCTTAAGGAACTTTGGCCTAAGAAGGGCGACCAACTTTACATCCGTCTTGAAGTGGACAAGAAAGACCGTATCTGGGGTCTCTTGGCTTATCAAGAAGATTTCCAACGTCTGGCTCGTCCTGCCTACAACAACATGCAGAACCAAAATTGGCCAGCCATTGTATACCGTCTCAAGCTGTCAGGAACTTTTGTTTACCTGCCAGAAAATAACATGCTTGGCTTTATCCATCCTAGCGAGCGTTACGCAGAGCCACGTTTGGGGCAAGTATTAGATGCGCGTGTCATTGGTTTTCGTGAAGTGGACCGCACGTTGAACCTCTCCCTCAAACCACGTTCCTTTGAGATGTTGGAAAATGATGCCCAGATGATTTTGACCTACTTGGAAAGCAATGGCGGTTTCATGACCTTAAATGATAAGTCATCTCCAGACGACATCAAAGCAACCTTTGGCATTTCTAAAGGTCAGTTCAAGAAAGCACTCGGTGGCTTGATGAAGTCTGGCAAAATCAAGCAAGACCAGTTTGGTACTGAGTTGATCTAGGGTGACATATGAGAAAATCATTTTACACTTGGCTCATGACCGAGCGCAATCCTAAAAGTAACAGTCCCAAAGCTTTCCTAGCAGACCTAGCCTTTGAAGAATCAACTTTCCCAAAACATACAGATGATTTTGATGAGGTCAGTCGCTTTTTGGAGGAGCACGCTAGTTTCTCTTTCAACCTAGGGGAATTTGACGCTATCTGGCAAGAATACTTAGAACACTAGCATGATTCACTGGGTTTGGGCTAGTAATTTCTCCACCCCTTTGCTATAATAAAAAGAAATAAAAGGATTAGAGAGGTTCTTTATTTGAAGGAACATTCAATAGACATTCAACTGAGTCATCCAGATGATCTGTTTCATCTTTTTGGTTCCAATGAACGCCATCTTCGTTTGATGGAAGAAGAGCTCGATGTGGTGATTCATGCTCGTACGGAGATTGTCCAGGTTTTGGGAGAAGAGTCTGCTTGCGAGGAAGCTCGTCAGGTTATCCAAGCTTTGATGGTCTTGGTGAACCGTGGGATGACCGTTGGTACGCCAGATGTGGTGACTGCAATTAGCATGGTCAAAAACGATGAAATTGATAAGTTTGTCGCCCTTTACGAAGAAGAAATTATCAAGGACAATACAGGGAAGCCTATCCGTGTCAAAACACTGGGTCAAAAACTTTATGTGGACAGTGTTAAACAGCACGATGTGACCTTTGGAATTGGGCCAGCAGGTACAGGGAAGACCTTCCTTGCAGTGACATTGGCAGTGACTGCCCTTAAACGTGGGCAGGTCAAGCGGATTATCTTGACACGTCCAGCGGTGGAAGCAGGAGAGAGTCTAGGTTTTCTTCCGGGTGATCTCAAGGAGAAGGTAGATCCTTACCTTCGACCTGTTTATGATGCCTTGTATCAGATTCTGGGAAAAGACCAAACGACTCGTCTCATGGAGCGAGAAATCATTGAGATTGCACCTCTTGCCTACATGCGTGGACGAACCTTGGATGATGCTTTTGTTATTTTAGATGAGGCGCAAAATACGACTATCATGCAGATGAAGATGTTTTTGACTCGTTTAGGTTTTAATTCTAAGATGATTGTCAATGGAGATATCAGTCAGATTGATCTTCCACGTAACGTCAAGTCTGGTTTGATTGATGCTCAAGAAAAACTCAAGAACATCCATCAAATTGACTTTGTTCATTTTTCAGCCAAGGATGTGGTTCGCCATCCAGTTGTTGCTCAGATTATCCGAGCTTATGAACCAGCACCGGTCAAAATGGAAAAAAGTGAAGAAGAAACAGAATAGCAAAAAAGAGCAGTTCAGGTGGAATTGCTCTTTCTTTTATCTGATAATTAGATTGTTTATACTAGTTCGTCAATTGGACTATGTTTTTTATCGAGACCTTGGGCTACTGGAAGACTGGTTAAGTAACCTTGATAAGTGGTAACACCTTGGCGCAAGCCCTCATCTTCAGAAATTGCTTGTGCGAATCCTTTTTCTGTCAAAGCTTCGATATAAGGAATAGTGACATTTGTAAGGGCAATGGTAGAAGTACGGGCAACAGCACCAGGGATGTTAGCAACGGCGTAGTGAAGTACACCATGTTTTTCATAGACAGGTTCATCGTGCGTTGTCACACGGTCAGCTGTTTCGATAACACCACCTTGGTCAACGGCAACGTCCACAATGACAGAACCTGGACGCATTTGCTTGACCATCTTATCTGTCACCAATTTTGGTGCTTTGGCACCGGGGATGAGAACCGCCCCAATAACAACATCCGCATCTCTCACACTGGCTTCGATGTTAAATGAATTGGACATGAGGGTTTGAATTTGATGACCAAAAACTTCCTCTAATTCAGAGAGACGTTTAGCACTGATATCAAGGATGGTCACTTGGGCACCAAGTCCAAGTGCGATGCGGGCAGCATGAGTTCCTACGACACCACCACCGATGATAGTGACTTTTCCTTTTGGAACGCCTGGTACACCACCAAGTAGGACACCAGATCCACCAGCTTGTTTGGTCAAGAAGTGAGCTTCGATTTGAACTGCCATACGGCCTGCAACCTCACTCATAGGAATGAGGAGTGGTAACTGCCCCTGATCATCACGGACAGTCTCATAAGCGATACTTGTTGTTTTGGCTGCTAACATGGCTTCGGCTAATTCAGGAGCAGCAGCCATATGCAAGTAGGTGAAGAGAAGCAAGTCGTCACGTAAGTAACCATATTCAGAAGCTAATGGTTCTTTTACTTTCACGACCAACTCTGCAGCCCAGGCTTCACCAGCAGTAGCGACAATCTCAGCTCCTTGCTTTTGATAGTCATCATCAGTAAAGCCAGAACCGAGACCAGCATTTGTTTCGATAAGGACGCGATGACCACGACCGACTAAGCTGTGGACACCAGCAGGTGTGAGGGCGACACGGTTTTCATTATTCTTAATTTCTTTTGGAATTCCAATTAACATAGAGAAAAACTCCCTTTCTATTGACGGGTTGTAAATGATTTATCACAATTATCTATAAAATAAGGTGATGAATTTATTCTATATGAAACCGCTTTAAAAAGCAAGGAAAACTTGTTGTAACTTCTTTTTTATGCTAGACTGGTAGAAAATATTTTTAAATGGAGGAGAAGTATGGAATCAATCTTTTTAAAACTAGCTCAGTATCCCATAGTCGAGACTGAGCGTTTATTGCTTAGACCTGTAACCTTGGATGATGCGGAAGAAATGTTTGACTATGCCTCGGACATAGAAAATACGCGCTACACTTTTCCAACCAATCAAAGCTTGGAAGAAACTCAAAATAATATTGCTCAGTTCTACTTGGCCAATCCCTTGGGACGGTGGGGAATAGAACTAAAAAGCAATGGT
>NZ_JBKOTT010000012.1:0-11314 GCF_049737895.1 Streptococcus sp. CL8.13
AGCCAGCTGGTAAGCCTAAGATGGACATTGCTTCCTTCCTCAACGGAGTTGGACGTACATTGACTGTAGGAGAACGATTTGGTGACTAAAGTAGAAACGGCTAGAAGTTTATCCCTAGCAGTATTAGAGGATGTTTTTATCAATCAAGCATACTCAAATATCGCCTTAAATAAGCATCTCAAGGGAAGTCAGCTCTCTGTAGCAGACAAGGGCTTGGCGACCGAGCTGGTCTATGGAACAGTAGCCCGTAAACTGACTCTGGAATGGTACTTGTCCCACTTTATTGAAGACAGAGATCAGTTAGACAGCTGGCTCTACGTCCTTCTTCTCATGAGTGCCTACCAGCTCCGCTATTTGGACAAGATTCCAGATCATGCTGTGGTCAATGAAGCAGTAGAATTGGCCAAAGTCCGTAAAAAAGGCAGTGAAAAATTAGTCAACGCCGTCCTTCGTCGTATTCTGCGTGAAGGCTGGCCAGATATTGCTAGCATCAAACGAAAAAACAAGCGTGATTCCATTGCCTATTCTCTCCCAGTTTGGCTAGTTGCCAAGCTCAAGGAAGAATACGGAGAAGAGCGAGCGCAAGCTATCTTTGAAAGCCTTTTGGTGCGAAACAAGGCCAGTATTCGTGTAACGGACCTAGGACGAAAAGAAGAAATCCAAGTTTTGTTGGAGGCCAGTGTTTCATCCTTGTCTCCCTCTGGTCTTGTGAAGGAGCAAGGGCATTTTGCAGGCCATGATTTGTTTGCGGATGGAGCCATTACCATCCAAGACGAGTCCAGTCAGCTTGTTGCTCCGACGCTTGATTTACAAGGTGATGAGCAGGTTCTAGATGCCTGTGCGGCTCCGGGTGGAAAAACAGCTCATATAGCCTCTTATCTCACGACAGGTCAGGTTACTGCTCTGGACTTGTACGACCACAAGTTGGATTTAATCCAAGAAAATGCCCAACGTCTGGGAGTTGCAGACAGGGTTCAAACGCAAAAATTAGATGCCAGAAAAGTGCATGAGTTTTTTGGTCAGAATTCATTTGATAAGATTTTGGTGGATGCTCCCTGTTCAGGAATTGGTCTTCTGCGCCGTAAACCAGACATCAAATACAATAAAGAAACGGCAGATTTCGCGTCCTTGCAGGAAATTCAGCTAGAAATATTAGGTAGTGTTTGTCAAACACTACGCAAAGGTGGTATAATAACTTATAGTACCTGTACTATTGTCTCAGAGGAGAACTTTCAAGTCGTACAGGCATTTTTAGAAAGTCATCCTGAATTTGAGCAAGTAACACTAGAACATGAATGTAAGGATATCATGAAAGATGGCTGTATCCTCATTACACCTGAATTGTATGGAAGTGATGGATTTTTTATCAGTCAATTTCGTAAGATATCGGATTAGGAAGGAACTAACACATGGAAATTTCATTATTAACAGATGTTGGTCAGAAACGAACAAATAACCAAGACTATGTCAACCACTATGTCAATAGAGCTGGACGTACTATGATTATCCTAGCTGATGGTATGGGAGGTCATCGTGCGGGGAATATCGCTAGTGAGATGGCGGTAACAGACCTAGGTGTAGCTTGGGTAGATACTCAAATCGATACGGTTAATGAAGTGCGTGAATGGTTTGCTAACAACCTTGAGATTGAAAATCAAAAGATTAACCAATTGGGACAAGATGAAGCTTATAAAGGAATGGGAACAACCCTCGAGGCTGTTGCTATTATTGGCAATCAGGCTATCTATGCCCACATTGGGGATTCTCGTATCGGTTTGATTCGTGGAGAAGAATACCACCAGTTAACAAGCGACCATTCTTTGGTCAATGAATTGCTCAAGGCTGGTCAATTGACACCTGAAGAAGCAGCTAGCCACCCACAGAAAAATATTATTACCCAGTCAATTGGTCAAAAAGACGAAATTCAGCCTGATTTTGGAATGATTACCCTTGCGACAGGAGATTATCTCCTACTTAATAGCGATGGATTAACCAACATGATTTCAGGCAGTGAGATTTGTGATATTGTAACCAGTGATATTCCTTTGGCAGATAAAACAGCGACGCTTGTGCGTTTTGCTAACAATGCAGGAGGTTTAGACAACATTACGGTTGCCCTTGTTTCTATGAACGAGGAGGATGAAGAATGATCCAAATCGGCAAGATTTTTGCCGGGCGGTATCGGATTATCAAACAAATTGGTCGAGGAGGCATGGCAGATGTATACTTGGCCAAGGATTTGATTCTAGACGGGGAAGAAGTGGCAGTAAAGGTCCTGAGGACCAACTACCAAACAGATCCCATTGCAGTGGCTCGTTTTCAGCGTGAAGCGAGAGCCATGGCAGATCTGGACCATCCTCATATCGTTCGGATTACAGATATCGGTGAAGAAGAGGGACAACAGTATCTTGCAATGGAGTATGTTGCTGGACTAGACCTTAAACGCTATATCAAGGAACACTATCCTCTTTCTAATGAAGAAGCAGTCCGTATTATGGGACAAATCCTCCTAGCCATGCGTTTGGCCCATACCAGAGGAATTGTCCATAGGGACTTGAAACCTCAAAATATCCTTTTGACACCAGATGGGACTGCCAAAGTCACAGACTTTGGGATTGCGGTAGCCTTTGCAGAGACAAGTCTGACCCAGACTAACTCTATGCTGGGTTCGGTTCATTACTTGTCACCAGAGCAGGCGCGTGGTTCGAAGGCGACTGTGCAGAGTGATATCTATGCCATGGGGATTATTTTCTATGAGATGCTGACAGGCCATATCCCTTATGACGGGGATAGTGCGGTGACCATTGCTCTCCAGCATTTCCAGAAACCACTGCCGTCAGTTATAGCTGAGAATCCATCTGTGCCTCAGGCTTTAGAGAATGTTGTCATCAAGGCAACTGCCAAGAAATTGACAGATCGTTATCAGTCAGTTGCAGAGATGTATGTGGACTTGTCTAGTAGTTTGTCTTATAATCGTCGCAATGAGCCTAAATTGGTGTTTAATGATACCACTAAGGCTGACACCAAGACTCTTCCTAAAGTTCCACAAAGTACCTTGACTTCGATTCCTAAGGTGCAAACACAAAGTCCAAAGCCACAGACTGCGAAGCCGAGTCAGCAGGCTTCAGAGGACAATTACGCAACCAAGCCTGTTAAGAAACGGAAATTTAGAGTTCGCTATATGATTTTGTTGGCCAGCATTGTATTGGTGGCAGCTTCTCTTATTTGGATACTATCCAGAACTCCTGCAACCATTGCCATTCCAGATGTGGCAGGTAAGACAGTGGCGGAAGCCAAGGAAACCCTCAAGAAAGCCAATTTTGAGATTGGCGAGGAGAAATCAGAGGCTAGTGAAAAGGTGGAAGAAGGGCGGATTATCCGTACAGATCCTGACGCTGGAACTGGTCGAAAAGAAGGAACGAAAATCAATTTGGTTGTCTCATCAGGCAAGCAATCTTTCCAATTGAGCAATTATATCGGCCGTAAATCGACCGATGTTATCGCAGAACTCAAGCAGAAGAAGGTACCTGAAAATCTCATCAAGATAGAGGAAGAAGAATCAAGCGAGAGTGAAGAAGGAACAGTTCTTAGACAGAGCCCATCTGCTGGAACAACTTATGATTTGAGTAAGGCCTCAACAATTACTTTAACTATTGCTAAGAAAGTAACAAGTGTTGTCATGCCAAGTTATACAGGTTCCAGTCTTGAATTTACGAAAAATAACCTCATCCAAATTGTTGGTATAAAAGAAGCCAACATTGAAGTTGTAGAAGTTACCACAGCTCCTTCCGGAACTGCTGAAGGTACCGTCGTTGAACAGAGTCCAAGAGCAGGTGAAAAGGTAGATTTGAATAAGACACGCATCAAGATTTCAATTTACAAACCAAAAACACCGCCGTCAACATCATCATCAGCACCAGCCCAACGTGGAAACCAAGGTTCTACTACAACACCAAGTCAGGGGAACCAGCAAGGAAATCAACGAGGAGATACTCATTCTACTAATCAATCAAGTAGTGAGGGAAGCCACGAAAATTCACGTAATTAAACGAATCTTTGTCATGATTTCATGGCAAAGATTTTTTTTGACTCCAGATTTGTGATAGAATAGAAGGAGTTGATAAAAGGAGGAACGCATGGAAGAATCAAGAGAATTAAATGCCGTCATCGATGTGATTATGTTAGCTGGAACCATTCTTCTCAAAAGTGGCTCAGAGATTCATCGTGTAGAAGATACCATGATCCGTATTGCGCATTCGCAGGGGATTGTGGATTGCAATGTTCTTGCCATGCCTGCCGCTATCTTTTTCTCCATTGAAAATACCAATATTTCGCGTATGAAGCGCGTGACGTCCTCTTCTTATAACATTGAAAAAGTCTGCGATGTGAACCAAATTTCTCGTCAGTTGGTAGGGGGGCAGATTGATTTAGAAACAGCCTTTAAGCAATTGAAGGCTTTGCAAGCCCAACCCCTTCCTTATACTAAGTTGCAGGTAACTCTGGCTGCGACCTTTAGTGCTCCTTTCTTTTCAATTATGTTTAGTGGAAATATCTACGACGCACTTGGGGCAGGAGTGGCTACCTTATTTGGTTTTGCCTTTTCCCTCTATGTGGAGAAGTTTATCCGAATTCCCTTTGTGACGGCCTTTGCTGGAGCCTTTGTCTTTGGGATGATTGCCCAGTTTTGGGCTCGCTACACAGGTTTTCCTTCAACGGCAGATTTGATTATAGCTGGTGCGGTCATGCCTTTTGTACCAGGAATTGCCTTGACCAATGCGGTTCGGGATATTATGACTAACCACATAAACTCTGGTATGAGTAAGATGTTTGAATCCCTGCTCATTACCCTTGCTTTAGGGGCAGGAACTTCTGTCGCCTTGGTATTGATGAACTAATATGACACTAACAACCTTTTTATTACAAGCAGTGGCAAGTCTTCTTGCTATTATCACTTTTTTAATCGTACTCAATGTTCAACGCTCTATGCTCTTACCTGGAGGGATTTTGGGCATGGCTGTCTGGCTAATTTATCTCTTGCTCAAGGAACCGACCAATGTAATTGTGGCTACTTTTATTGCAGCCATTATAGGTTCTTGTGTCAGCCAGATTTTAAGTATTCTTTATAAGACACCTGCTGTGGTCTTTATCTTGGCCATCTTGGCACCTCTGGTTCCGGGTTATCTTTCTTATCGAACAACTGCCTTTTTTGTGACAGGGGATTATAGTCACGCCATTGCCAGTGCTACCTTGGTTGTTATGCTTGCTTTGGTGATTTCCATTGGAATGGCTAGCGGAACAGTGATCCTTAGACTTTATTCTCACTTACGAAAACAGCATAATGGTTAGAATAATAAGCGACTTGATTTGGTGAATCAAGTCTTTTTTCTCTCTTTTACTGCTATTTGTGATAAAATAGTATAGAACGATTTTTTACAATGAATGATAAAACAGAGGTAAATATGACAATCGGTATTGATAAGATTGGTTTTGCGACCAGTCAATATGTCTTGAAATTACAAGACTTAGCAGAAGCGAGGGGAATTGACCCTGAAAAATTAAGTAAAGGACTCTTACTCAAGGAATTGAGTATTGCGCCCCTAACTGAGGATATCGTGACCTTGGCGGCCAGTGCAAGTGATTCTATTTTAACGGAGCAAGAAAGAGCAGAAATTGATATGGTCATTGTAGCTACTGAGTCAGGAATTGACCAAAGTAAAGCTGCAGCCGTCTTTGTGCATGGTTTGCTGGGCATCCAGCCCTTTGCTCGTAGTTTCGAGATTAAAGAAGCCTGCTATGGAGCGACAGCTGCCCTTCATTATGCCAAATTGCATGTGGAAAATTCTCCAGAGTCCAAAGTTTTGGTTATTGCCAGTGATATTGCCAAGTACGGTATTGAAACTCCAGGAGAACCAACTCAGGGTGCTGGCAGTGTGGCCATGTTAATTACACAAAATCCACGCATTATGGCCTTTAATAATGACAATGTAGCTCAGACTCGTGACATCATGGATTTCTGGCGTCCAAATTACTCAACAACTCCTTATGTAAATGGTGTCTATTCTACCCAGCAATACTTGGATAGTTTGAAAACGACTTGGCTTGAATACCAAAAACGTTACCAGCTTACCTTAGATGATTTTGCGGCTGTTTGCTTCCACTTGCCTTATCCTAAATTAGCCTTAAAAGGCTTGAAAAAAATCATGGATAAGAGCCTGCCTCAAGAGAAAAAAGACCTCTTGCAAAAGCATTTTGACCAGTCTATTCTCTACAGTCAAAAGGTGGGGAATATCTACACAGGTTCACTTTTCCTTGGACTTTTGTCTCTCTTGGAAAATACAGATAGCTTGAAGGCTGGCGATAAAATCGCCCTTTATAGTTACGGAAGTGGGGCTGTAGCTGAGTTCTTTAGTGGTGAATTGGTTGAAGGATATGAAGCTTATCTGGATAAAGACCGTTTGAATAAGCTCAACCAACGAACTGCCCTGTCTGTTGTAGACTATGAAAAAGTCTTCTTTGAGGAAGTAGACTTAGATGAAACAAATTCTGCCCAGTTTGCTGGCTATGAAAATCAAGATTTTGCCTTGGTTGAAATTGTGGACCACCAACGCCGTTATAGCAAGGTTGAAAAATAATGAAGATAAGTTGGAATGGATTTTCTAAAAAATCATACCAAGAGCGCCTCGAGCTGTTAAAAGCTCAGGCGCTCCTTAGTCCTGAGAGACAAGCGAGTCTGGAGCAGGATGAACAGATTAGTGTGACTGTGGCAGACCAGCTGAGTGAGAATGTGGTGGGAACTTTTTCTTTACCTTATTCGCTGGTCCCAGAGGTCCTCGTCAACGGTCAGGAATACACAGTTCCCTATGTGACAGAAGAACCGTCCGTGGTTGCTGCGGCCAGCTATGCAAGTAAAATCATCAAGCGAGCAGGCGGTTTTACTGCTCAAGTTCATGAGCGCCAGATGATTGGGCAGGTGGCCCTTTATCAAGTTGCTAATCCTGATCTAGCGCAAGTGCAGATTGCAAGCAAGAAAGCCGAACTCTTGGAACTTGCCAATCAAGCCTATCCTTCTATCGTTAAACGTGGAGGTGGGGCGCGTGATTTGCATGTAGAACAGATAAAAGGCGAAACAGACTTCCTTGTTGTTTATCTCCATGTTGATACCCAAGAAGCCATGGGAGCCAATATGCTCAACACCATGCTGGAAGCCTTGAAACCAGTCTTAGAAGAACTCTGTCAGGGACAGAGTCTCATGGGGATTCTGTCAAACTACGCGACCGATTCTCTGGTGACAGCAAGCTGTCGCATCGCCTTTCGTTACTTGAGCCGCCAGAAGGACCAAGGACGAGAAATTGCGGAGAAAATAGCTTTAGCTAACCAGTTTGCGCAGGCTGATCCTTACCGAGCAGCTACTCACAATAAAGGGATATTTAACGGTGTTGATGCCATTTTGATTGCCACTGGTAATGACTGGCGTGCCATCGAAGCCGGGGCCCATGCCTTTGCCAGTCGAGATGGGCACTATCAAGGTCTTAGCTGCTGGACGCTGGACCTTGAAAGAGAAGAATTAGTTGGTGAGATGACTCTGCCCATGCCTGTAGCGACCAAGGGTGGGTCTATCGGCCTCAACCCTCGTGTAGCCCTCAGTCATGAGCTACTGGGAAATCCTTCTGCTAAAGAATTAGCCCAGATTATCGTGTCTATCGGACTTGCCCAAAACTTTGCAGCCCTCAAAGCCTTGGTGAGTACAGGGATTCAGCAAGGTCACATGAAATTACAGGCCAAATCCTTAGCTCTCCTAGCAGGTGCTAGTGAGTCTGAAGTTGCTCCCCTAGTTGAGCGCCTCATCGCAGATAAAACCTTTAATCTCGAGACAGCCCAGCATTATTTAGAAAACTTAAGATCATAAAAAAACTCAGACGAATTCGTCTGAGTTTTTTGTACTTAAATACTTTTTCCTGGTAATAGTGTGACTGGTAAGAAGTAACCAGTTGTCGCGACCTCTTTGCCTTCAATCTTCTGCAAAAGGAGATCGACAGTGAGTTGGGCAATCTCTTTCATAGGTTGCTTAATCGTTGTCAGGTGAGGGTAGTAGTTTTCGATAAAGTAAGTCCCATCATAGCCGATGACCTTGAGATCTTCTGGGACAGAAATGCCCAGTTCTTGAGCGATTTTAATGACCAGAATAGCGGTCAAATCATCCGAAGCAAAGATGGCATCTGGTTTTTGACGGGTCAAGATATTCTTGATTTCCATTTCTTTTCTGACGGGCGAAAAGTCACTGGAAACATTGATAATAGGAGCTTTTGGGAGTACAGATGCAAAACCAGCGTGGCGTAGTCCAGTTGGCGAGTTAGAATTGTCATTCCCTGTAATCATAATGATAGACTGGGCGCCTGTCTTAACCAAGGTCTGGGCAGCAAGAACCCCACCAGCGTAGTTGTCAGAGGAGACGACAGGAATGTCTGGCGATAGGTTTCGGTCAAAGGAAATAATTGGTGCCGTCACGCGATTGTAGTCTTCGATTCCCAAGTTGTGACTACCCGAAATGATGCCGTCCACCTGATTGGCTTCCAACATTTCGATGTATTCACGTTCCTTCTCAGAATCGTGTTCGCTGTTGCAGATGATGGCCTTGTAACCATTCTTGAAGAGTTGGTGTTCCAACTTATCAATCAATTCTGCATAGAAAACGTTGGAAATATTTGGGAAAATCAAACCGATTAACTTAGCTGATTTTCCTTGCAAGCTACGAGCTAGGTTGTTGGGTTTATAGCCCAATTCTCGCATGGCTTCATTGACTTTTTGGATGGTTTTCTCAGATAGATAACCTTTTTTATTGATAACCCGAGAAACGGTAGTAGGGCTGACACCTGCAAGTTTGGCGACATCAGTTAGTTTTGCGACCATAATCTAATTCATAGTAAGTTCCAGTTGGGTTTCCAGATTTAATCAGGATACCATTTTGGTCCTCATGTGGGAAGACACGACCAGAAAATACTTTTTCTCCTTTATTGATGAAAATTTCAAAGACAGAGTTATCGATGAAAATCGTAGCAGTAGTAGCCTGATTCTCGATAGGGCAAGAACGAGTAGTTCCAAATTCTTGGGCATACTGTTCTCCAGCCTGGCTACGATCCACTGTCACTTGACCATTTACAAGGTCAAAGTTGATGGAAAGTCCTTTGCCTTCTTTATCAGCAAGTAAGACAATCTCGCTCTGGCTATTGGCTTCCAAGTTGAGTTCGAGTTCGTAAGTGTTCTTGGTTTTGGAACGGTTTGAGAAGGCTTCTTCAGAGGCACGAAGGTCCTTGATAGCTGCGACTGGGTATTGGTAGAGCTTGCCGTCTTTGATAGTGAGTTCCTTGACCAAAGAGAAGGTTCCTTGGTGGTCAAAACGGTCAGATGGATATGAAACATCAGGTAAACCAAGCCAGCTAACAGCTAGAGCACGTCCATCAGGAGCGTTGAAAGCTTGAGTTGCATAGGCTTCGAAACCATAGTCCATGTTTTGAAGTTGAGATACATCTACCATTTTGGCATTTTTAGGGTCAAAGGAAGCTCCAATCTTATACATATTTGGATAGATATTATCGTAGTCTAGAACTTTCTTATCCAATCCTTGTGGACAGTAGAGAAGGACAGGTTGCTCCCCTACAAAGACCAGATTTGGACATTCCATCATATAGGCAGTGCGGTCGTTAGCAAAGTCAAGGTCGCCAACGGCTTGCCAGTTTGTGTAGTCGTTGTCTACAGCCTTATAAAGACGAACGAAGCCTTTTTTATCCAAGTCCTGTCCGCCGACGATGGCATAATATTGGCCCTTGAAGTTAAAAATTTGCGGATCACGGAAGTGGTCAGTAGAGTCTGCTGGCTGGTCAATCAAGATTTTGTCAATCTTCGTAATCTTGCCATCCTTATCCATTAAAGCTCCAATCTGGTAGGGGTGACGGATCCAGTTTTCATCACGGACATTTCCTGTATAAAATAGGAACAAGTTATCGCCAAATTGCATGGCAGAACCAGAGTAGGCACCGTGGTTATCTAATGGAGTATCAGGCAAAACTTTGACTCCAGTTTCTCTAAAGTGAACCAAGTCCTCGCTTTCCAATTGAACCCAAGATTTCAAACCGTGGGCTGCACCAAAAGGAAAGTTCTGATAAAAAACAACCCACTTCCCATCAAAGTAAGAAAAGCCATTTGGATCGTTGAGAAGTCCTGTTTTTGGCTCAACATGATAATGAGTATGCCATGGAGATTGTGCTATATTTTTCTTTATATTTTGAATTTCATCTTGCGTCCAATCTTGATAAAGTCTGTAACGACGCTCAGTAGTCCATTCCATTCTTTCATTCCTCCAAAAATCTTATCACATTTAATAGTAACCGTTTTCGGTTAAAAAAGCAAGTCTTTTATGTTAAAAAAGAGAAAAAACTGTCAAACGTTTATCACAAATCAAAAGCAGGAAATCAATCAAATTTCCAAAAAAAGATGAAAGATAATGAAATAGAATCCTGATAACAAAGATTTTAAACTTATTTTTTTAAGTGTTATCTGCTAAAACAGTCAAAAACAATCAATCTAAAGCAAGGCTACTAAGTGGAAATGATATTTTTTCTGCAAAACGCTTGACATATTTCTAAAACATGATAAAATAAAAGTCGTAGGGCGGATAAAATCGCTTTCAAACAAGAACAAAATTTTATATAAGGAGATTTTTGCAAATGAACAATCAGGAAATTGCAAAAAAAGTCATCGATGCCTTGGGCGGACGTGAAAATGTCAACAGTGTTGCCCACTGTGCGACTCGTCTTCGTGTTATGGTCAAAGATGAAGGAAAAATCAATAAAGAAGTGATTGAGAACTTGGAAAAAGTTCAAGGTGCTTTCTTTAACTCAGGTCAATACCAAATCATCTTTGGTACAGGTACAGTTAACAAAATGTACGATGAAGTTGTTGCACTTGGTTTGCCAACATCATCTAAAGATGACATGAAAGCAGAAGCTGCTAAACAAGGAAATTGGTTCCAACGTGCTATCCGTACTTTCGGTGATGTCTTTGTACCACTTTTGCCAGCAATCGTTGCTACTGGTTTGTTTATGGGAATTCGTGGGGCTATTGTTCAAGATCAAGTTTTGGCTTTGTTTGGAACAACTGCGGAAGCTTTTAAAGCAACAAACTTCTATACTTATTCAGTTGTATTGACGGATACAGCCTTCGCCTTCTTCCCAGCTTTGATCTGTTGGTCAGCCTTCCGTGTATTCGGTGGGAATCCTTTAATTGGTCTGGTTCTAGGGTTGATGATGGTTAACTCAGC
>NZ_JBKOTT010000013.1:0-11188 GCF_049737895.1 Streptococcus sp. CL8.13
CTAGCTGCAGCTAATCATGATGAAAAAGAAGCTGAATCTAACAGAGAAGAAGCTAAGGCAGCTGTAGAATCAGCTAAAGAAAATGTTAAAGCAGCTCAAGAGGAATTGGCAGCTGCAAAAGATCCTAAATCAAAAGAGGAAGCAGAGAAAACTTTAAAACAAGCTGAGCAAGATTTGAAAGATGCTGAGGAAGCATTGGATCAAGCAGATGAAGATTATTATTCATATGTTGCAGATCGCGAAGCTGAAGAAGTTCGTTTGGCGACACGTAATATTGCAAAATTAAAAGCTGAAGGAAAAGATACAACAGAGGCAGAAAAAGAACTTGATCTTGTATTAAATGGAGTAGAACCACTTGTACAACCAGAACTTCCTCTTTATGTTGAATCAGAGCAACCTAAATTACCAAATGATGGTGGCCCTTACCCAGGTGATCGTTATATTATTAACAGACCAGCAGGGACTCCAGCTGCAACACCAGCAGGGACTCCAGCTGCAACACCAGCAGGGACTCCAGCTACAACACCAGCAGAAGCTCCAGCTACAACACCAGCAGGGACTCCAGCTACAACACCGGCAGAGGCTCCAGCTACAACACCAGCAGTTGCACCAACTGTAGCAGTTACTAACAAAGATAACACTTACCAAGCCCCAGCTGCAAAAGCAGAAGATAAGAAAGAACTTCCAAATACTGGTGGTAAAGATAATGCAGCAGTTGCATCATTAGGATTCCTAGGATTACTCCTTGGTGCCCTTCCATTTGTAAAACGTAAAAACTAATTAGTTGAAGATATAAAAGAGAAGGATTTATGACCTTCTCTTTTTGTGATATGGGCTATAGTGAGAGTTCTGTTGAAAAGAAGAAAAAAGTGAACAAAATGATGTTTTAGTTTTGTTCACTTTTATGTTTATAAACTTATAACAAGGCCTCAAACTCAGAAACTGACATGCCCAGTTGCTGACTGGCAACCTCGGAAGTCAGGATACCTTGGCGAACCATGTCTAAGAAGGCAAAAAGTTTCCCTTCTTCCCTTCCTTCAACTTTCCCACGCTCTAAGCCTTTTTCTTCAGCTTGTTCCAAGGCATAATCCTGTGCTAACAAGGCTTGTTCTTCACGCATACGTAGTTCACTAAACATCTTCCTGTCCTCCTCGGACCAGCTCTTGTAGTCCAGCAGTTGGTCTGCCTGGCTGATGGCTCGCTCGGGTTGCTGGGTAAAGGGTTTGTTCCCGAAAAACTCCAACCACGGTTTGCGAACCTTGTCTTTGCTGGTTTCTCTGTACTTTTTAGTTCTTATTTGTGATGCTCTTTCAATAGTTCCTCAAACTCAGCCACGGTCATGCCTAATTGCTGGCTGGCAACCTTGGGAGTCAGAAGACCTTGGTGGACTAGATTTACTAAACCTACTTTTAATCCCTCTTCGATACCCTCAGCTCGACCACGCTCTAATCCTTTTTCTTCAGCTTGTTCCAAGGCATAGTCATGCGCTAACAAGGCTTGTTCTTCACGCCTGCGTTGTTCACTAAACATCTTCCTGTCCTCCTCGGACCAGCTCTTGTAGTCCAGCAGTTGGTCTGCTTGGCTGATAGCTCGCTCAGGTTGTTGGGTAAAGGGTTTGTTGCCGAAAAACTCCAACCAGGGCTTGCGAACCTTGTCTTTGCTGGTTTCTCTGTATTTTTTTAATTCCAAGAACGCCATCTTGACTAGATGGTTTTCTTGACCGTTATTAGTGATGGTTAAGACCTCACCTCTCGTGTCCTCGCGCATACTAAAGCTATGGAAAGCCAAGTCATCTTGGAAATAATTGCTGTCCACAATAGCGATAGCATATACTGGTGCGATGTGTTTGTAACTCTGGTGGGTATCACCTTCACGTTGGCGGATTTTTTCAAGATTTTGATTGACCTGACTGCACAGGTAAGCCCACAAGCGATTAATGAAAAAATTCTGATGATGAACTTGGATTTCGATAATAACCTGCGTGCCATTGTCCAACTCTGCCAAGACGTCTATACTGGTATAGAAATCCTGCGCTGAATAAGGGATGGAGGGTAATACGTGAATGTTACTTCCCTCCAAAATCGTTACATTTTTGGCTGGCAAGTCCAGCATATCACGGATAAATTGACAAGTGATTTCTGGATTGCTGAAAATTTTCTTAGCAACCAAGTCATTGGTTGGGCTGATGCCCGGATGACGTAATGCCATACTCTTTCTCCTTTCATTATAGCACATTTTCAAATCTAGGTTTACTGGATTCTTTGGCTCTATCTATTTATTCGGAAAAAGTGTGAAAAATATTGGGTATCGCTCTTCTCAATGGTATTTTTTGGTGCTTTCCTTTATAATGGGTGTATGGATAAGAAAAAATTATTATTGATTGATGGGTCTTCTGTTGCTTTTCGGGCGTTTTTTGCCCTCTATCAGCAGTTGGACCGTTTTAAGAATGCGGCTGGCTTGCATACCAATGCGATTTATGGCTTTCAGTTGATGTTGAGCCATTTGTTGGAACGGGTTGAGCCGAGTCATATTTTGGTGGCTTTTGATGCGGGAAAGACGACCTTCCGGACAGAGATGTATGCGGACTATAAGGGTGGTCGAGCTAAGACTCCTGATGAGTTTCGTGAGCAATTTCCCTTCATTCGTGAGTTGCTGGATCATATGGGGATTCGTCACTATGAGTTAGCTCAGTATGAGGCGGATGACATTATTGGGACACTGGATAAGTTAGCTGAGCAAGATGGTTTTGATATTACCATTGTCAGTGGGGACAAGGATTTGATTCAACTGACGGATGAGCATACGGTGGTTGAGATTTCCAAGAAAGGTGTGGCTGAGTTTGAGGCCTTTACGCCAGAATATCTCATGGAAAAGATGGGCATCACACCGACTCAGTTTATCGATCTCAAGGCGCTCATGGGTGATAAGTCGGATAATATCCCTGGGGTGACCAAAATTGGTGAAAAGACGGGTATCAAGCTCTTGCTGGAGCATGGTTCGCTCGAGGTGATTTATGAGAATATCGATGGGATGAAGGCTTCTAAGATGAAGGAAAATCTAATCAATGATAAGGAGCAGGCTTTTTTGTCTAAAACACTGGCGACTATTGATACCGAGGCACCGATTGAGATTGGTTTGGAGGATTTGGTCTATAGTGGTCCAGATGTGGAAAATCTTGGGAAATTCTACGATGAGATGGGCTTCAAACAGCTTAAGCAGGCTTTAAATGCATCTTCGACTGATGTGGCTGAGAGTTTGGACTTTACTATCGTTGACCAAGTTAGTCAAGACATGCTGAATGAAGAATCTATCTTCCATTTTGAGCTTTTTGGTGAGAATTACCATACGGATGATTTGGTTGGATTTGCCTGGTCTTGTGGGGATAAGCTCTATGCTACAGACAAGCTTAACCTTTTGCAAGAGCCTATTTTCAAGGATTTTCTAGAAAAAACACCTCTGAGAGTTTATGATTTTAAAAAGGCCAAAGTTCTTTTGAATCGTTTTGGTGTGGATTTACAGGCGCCTGCTTTTGATAGCCGTTTAGCTAAATACCTCCTTTCGACTGTGGAGAACAATGAAATTGCGACTATTGCTAGTCTTTATGGTCAGACTTACTTGGTTGATGATGAGATCTTCTACGGTAAGGGTGTTAAAAAGGCCATTCCTGAACGCGAGAAATTCTTGGAGCATTTAGCTCGTAAGCTTACAGTTTTGGTCGAAACAGAGCCTATTTTGCTTGAAAAACTCAGCGAAAATGGGCAATTAGAGCTTCTTTATGATATGGAGCAACCTCTGGCTTTTGTCCTTGCCAAGATGGAAATTGCTGGGATTACAGTCAAGAAAGAGACCTTGCTTGAGATGCAGGCTGAAAATGAGCTTGTCATTAAAAAACTGACTCAGGAGATTTATGAACTGGCTGGTGAGGAGTTTAATATCAACTCGCCTAAGCAGTTGGGCGTGCTTCTTTTTGAAAAATTGGGGCTACCTCTAGAATACACTAAGAAAACTAAGACAGGTTATTCGACAGCGGTGGATGTCTTGGAGCGCCTGGCTCCTATTGCTCCGATTGTTAAGAAAATCCTGGATTACCGTCAAATTGCTAAGATTCAATCGACTTATGTAATTGGATTGCAGGACTGGATTTTGGCTGATGGCAAGATTCATACTCGCTATGTGCAGGATTTGACCCAAACAGGTCGTCTGTCTAGTGTGGATCCAAACTTGCAAAATATTCCTGCCCGATTGGAACAAGGGCGCTTGATTCGGAAGGCTTTTGTGCCAGAGTGGGAGGATAGTGTCCTTCTCAGCTCCGACTATTCACAGATTGAATTGCGCGTTTTGGCACACATTTCTAAGGATGAGCACTTGATTAAGGCCTTTCAAGAGGGGGCTGATATCCATACCTCAACAGCCATGCGTGTCTTTGGTATTGAGCGTCCTGAGGATGTAACTCCAAACGACCGTCGCAATGCCAAGGCAGTGAACTTTGGAGTGGTTTACGGGATTTCAGATTTTGGTTTGTCTAATAATCTGGGCATCAGTCGTAAGGAAGCCAAAGCCTACATTGACACCTACTTTGAACGCTTCCCAGGTATTAAAAACTACATGGATGAAGTGGTGCGTGAGGCGCGTGATAAGGGCTATGTAGAGACCCTCTTCAAGCGTCGCCGTGAGTTGCCAGATATCAATTCGCGAAACTTTAACATTCGTGGTTTTGCGGAGCGGACTGCTATCAACTCTCCTATTCAAGGTTCGGCAGCAGATATTCTCAAGATTGCCATGATTCAGCTGGATAAAGCCTTGCTTGCAGGTGGTTATCAGACTAAGATGCTTCTGCAAGTGCACGATGAAATTGTCCTTGAAGTTCCTAAATCTGAACTAGCAGAAATGAAAAAATTGGTCAAACAAACCATGGAAGAAGCCATTCAACTCAGTGTTCCCCTGATTGCGGATGAGAATGAGGGAGCAACCTGGTACGAGGCTAAATAAAAAGGGGGCTAGTCCTCCTTTTTGTAGTAGAATTATGCAAGCCTTTTCAAATTGTGCTATACTGATGAAAAAGGAGGATTTCTATGAGTCAAGAATTTATTAATCCAAGTGATGGCGTGATTCGTCAGTATCTCGCAACGAGTAAAACCCTTGCTGTGGTGGGCTTGTCTGACCGTGAGGAAACAACTAGCAATCGAGTGACCAAGGAAATGCAGGCTCGGGGTTATAAAATCATCCCAGTCAATCCCAAGGTGGCAGGTGGCGAAATATTGGGTGAAAAGGCTTATGCTAGTCTAGCTGAGATTCCTTTTCCTGTAGATATTGTCAATGTTTACCGTCGCAGCGAGTTTTTGCCTGATGTGGCGCGTGATTTTCTCAAAGCTGACGCCAAGATTTTTTGGGCACAGCTAGGACTTGAAAGTCTAGAAGCGGAAGAAATCTTGCGTGCTGGTGGATGTGATGACATCGTGATGAATCGTTGTATTAAGAGAGAACATACACGCTTGATTGAGGAAGCATAAGAAAAAGGTAGCTGGTGGGCTACCTTTTGTGTTAGAAAATACCAATCAATGCTTGCATGCCAAGGCTGGTGAGGATGATGGCAATCCAGCAAAGGGCTCCAAGAAGAATTGATTTTCCGCTGGATTTGACCATAGCTACTAGATTGGTTTTGAGACCGATAGCACTCATGGCCATGATAATGAGGAATTTGGAGAGTTGTTTGAGAGGGGTAAAGAAACTACTGGACACACCGAGAGAGGTCAGGAGGGTGGTTAGGAGAGATGCGAGGATAAAGTAAAGGATAAAAAGTGGGAAGACTTTTTTCAGTTGCAAACCTTGCTTATTTTTTTGCTCGCGACTTTGCCAGTAGGAGAGAAAGAGCGTAATAGGAATGATTGCTAAGGTGCGCGTGAGTTTCACAATGGTTGCAGACTCAAGGGTATTGGTCTGGTAAAGACTGTCCCAAGAGCTGGCGGTAGCCGTTACAGAGGAAGTGTCATTGACCGCAGTTCCTGCAAAGAGGGCGAAGCCTTCATTGGATAGATGAAGCCAGGTACCTAGCGTTGGAAAGATGAGCGCAGCCAAGACATTGAAGAAAAAGATAACGGAGATGGCTTGGGCTACTTCCTTTTCCTTGGCATGGATAACGGGCGCTGTCGCTGCAATGGCAGAGCCCCCACAGATGGAAGAACCTACTCCAATCAAGGTAGCCAGTTTTGTGTCCAGTGCAAAGAAGCGCTGGAAGAGGTAGGCAACAATCAAGGCTATTGAAATGGTGGAAAGGATGACAGGGAGTGAAGATTGCCCAACTGCGAAGACCTGCGAGATATTGAGACCAAAACCAAGCAAGATAACGGCATACTGGAGCAATTTTTTAGAACTAAAGGTCAATCCCGCATCCAGTTGTTTATAAGGCGAGAGAAAGGGATGGAGAAGCATGCCCATAAAAATCGCAAAAACGGGTGCGCCAATAACAGGGAAGAATCCGCCCAGATACCAAGATACGATTGAAATCAGAAGGCAGGCCAAGATGCCTGCTCCATTTTTTGATAGAAATGACATAAAAACCTCCAAATAGAATCTGTTACCATTATAGACCTGTAAAGAGGAAAAGTAAAATAGAAAGTGGAAAGCTATTCTCTAATGTATTTTTGCGGTCGGGGGGCTTTTGTAGTATAATAGAGATACGTTTTGAAAGTAGGAGGTATCTATGGACTTAACTAAGCGCTTTAATAAACAGTTAGATAAGATTCAAGTTTCGTTGATTCGTCAATTTGACCAGGCTAT
Source organism: Streptococcus sp. CL8.13 (assembly GCF_049737895.1). The sequence goes on from NZ_JBKOTT010000013.1 coordinate 6,778, forward strand.
TTCGGAGATTCCTGGGGTCTTGCGTTTGACCTTGGGGGAGCCTGATTTTACAACGCCAGATCATATCAAGGAGGCGGCCAAGCGAGCGATTGATCAGAACCAATCCTACTATACAGGGATGAGTGGTCTGCTGACTCTACGTCAGGCAGCCAGTGACTTTGTTAAGGAAAAGTACCAACTGGACTATGCTCCTGAAAATGAAATCTTGGTTACAATTGGGGCGACAGAGGCTTTATCTGCTACTTTGACAGCTATTTTGGAAGAGGGAGACAAGGTACTTTTGCCAGCTCCTGCCTATCCAGGTTATGAACCGATTGTTAATCTAGTTGGGGCAGAGATTGTCGAGATTGACACAACTGAAAATGGTTTTGTCTTGACTCCTGAAATGTTGGAGAAGGCCATTTTGGAGCAGGGTGACAAGCTCAAGGCGGTTATTCTCAACTATCCAGCCAATCCGACAGGAATTACCTACAGTCGGGAACAATTGGAGGCCTTGGCAGCTGTTTTACGCAAGTACGAAATTTTTGTTGTCTGTGATGAGGTTTACTCAGAATTGACCTACACAGGCGAAGCCCATGTATCTCTGGGAACTATGTTGAGAGATCAGGCTATTATTATCAATGGTCTATCTAAATCACATGCCATGACAGGATGGCGTTTGGGACTGATTTTCGCTCCTGCAGCCTTTACAGCTCAGTTGATTAAGAGTCACCAGTACTTGGTGACTGCCGCAAATACCATGGCTCAACATGCTGCGGTAGAGGCCTTGACAGCTGGTAAAAACGATGCGGAACCTATGAAGAAGGAATACATCCAGCGTCGGGATTATATTATCGAGAAAATGACTGCTCTTGGTTTTGAGATTATCAAACCAGACGGTGCCTTCTATATCTTTGCTAAGATTCCAGCGGGTTACAATCAAGACTCCTTTGCCTTTCTGAAAGATTTTGCTCAGAAGAAGGCTGTTGCCTTTATCCCTGGTGCAGCCTTTGGACGTTACGGGGAAGGATATGTTCGCCTATCTTATGCAGCCAGCATGGAGACTATCAAAGAAGCCATGAAACGACTTGAGGAGTATATGAGAGAAGCATGATTCAGTCTATCACGAGTCAAGGCTTGGTGCTCTACAATCGTAACTTTCGTGAGGATGACAAGCTAGTCAAGATTTTTACAGAACAGGCTGGCAAGCGGATGTTTTTCGTCAAACACGCTGGTCAGTCTAAGCTGGCCCCTGTTATTCAGCCCTTGGTGCTGGCACGATTTCTCTTGCGAATCAATGATGATGGGCTTAGTTACATTGAGGACTATCATGAGGTGATGACTTTTCCCAAGATTAATAGCGATCTCTTTGTCATGGCCTATGCGACCTACGTGGCAGCTCTTGCCGATGCTAGTTTGCAGGACAATCAGCAGGATGCTCCCTTGTTTGCTTTTTTGCAAAAGACTTTGGAATTGATGGAAGCGGGCTTGGATTATCAGGTTTTGACTAATATTTTTGAAATTCAAATCTTGACCCGATTTGGTATTAGTCTCAATTTTAATGAGTGTGTCTTTTGTCATCGGGTCGGTCAGGCTTTTGACTTTTCTTTCAAATATGGAGCCTGCCTCTGTCCAGAGCATTATCATGAAGATGAGAGACGTTGCCATCTCAATCCCAATATCCCTTATCTGCTCAATCAATTTCAAGCCATTGATTTTGAGACTTTGGAGACCATTTCGCTCAAGTCTGAAATCAAGCAAGAGCTACGCCAATTTATGGATCAACTCTATGAAGAGTACGTTGGAATTCATCTAAAATCAAAGAAATTTATTGATTCCCTATCCGACTGGGGTCAATTACTAAAAGAGGAGAACAAATGAAAAAAATTGCAGTAGATGCAATGGGGGGCGATTACGCACCTCAGGCTATCGTTGAGGGAGTCAATCAAGCCCTTGCTGACTTTTCGGATATTGAGGTTCAACTCTACGGAGATGAAAGCAAAATCAAGCAATATCTGACAGCGACAGAGCGCGTCAGCATTATCCATACGGATGAGAAGATTGATTCCGACGATGAACCTACGAGAGCTATTCGGAAGAAGAAAAATGCCAGTATGGTATTGGCAGCCAAGGCTGTCAAAGAGGGTGAAGCAGATGCTGTTCTTTCCGCAGGAAATACAGGTGCCTTGTTGGCAGCAGGATTTTTCATCGTGGGTCGTATCAAGAATATCGATCGTCCTGGGCTTATGTCAACATTGCCGACTGTAGATGGGAGAGGTTTTGACATGCTAGACCTTGGTGCTAATGCGGAAAATACAGCCCAGCACCTCCATCAATACGCGGTTCTAGGTTCCTTCTATGCTAAAAATGTCCGTGGAATTGCGCAACCACGTGTTGGCTTGCTCAATAACGGAACAGAGAGTAGTAAGGGCGACCCGCTTCGTAAGGAAACTTACGAATTACTAGCAGCTGATGAAAGTTTAAACTTTATCGGAAACGTGGAAGCGCGTGATTTGATGAATGGCGTTGCAGATGTTGTTGTGGCAGATGGTTTCACGGGAAACGCTGTGCTCAAATCCATTGAAGGGACAGCCATGGGAATCATGGGCTTGCTCAAGACCGCTATTACAGGTGGTGGTCTTCGAGCGAAACTAGGCGCCCTCCTTCTAAAGGATAGCCTCAGAGGTTTGAAAAAACAGCTCAACTACTCAGATGTTGGTGGAGCGGTCTTGTTTGGAGTCAAGGCACCAGTTGTCAAGACTCATGGCTCAAGCGATGCCAAGGCTGTTTATAGTACAATCCGCCAGATTCGTACCATGCTAGAAACAGACGTAGTTGCCCAGACTGCGCGTGAATTTTCAGGAGAATAAAAGAGATGACAGAAAAAGAAATTTTTGACCGTATTGTGACCATTATCCAAGAACGACAGGGAGAAGACTTTGTCGTGACAGAATCCTTGAGTCTGAAAGACGATTTGGATGCGGACTCAGTTGACTTGATGGAGTTTATCTTGACTCTGGAAGATGAATTTAATATCGAAATCAGCGATGAGGAAATTGACCAACTCCAAAGTGTAGGAGATGTGGTTAAAATCATTCAAGCAAAATAGAAATAGGAGTTCCAAGGCGTTTGCTTTGGAATTTTTTCTTTGGCCTAAGTGACCGTTTAGGAACAGATTTAGTCTTTCTAGGGACAGGAGAGATATGAAAACAAATAAAGGATATAATGTAGTCAGAAAAATCAATCTCCAAAAAGGAGCTAAGAAATGAAGATCAAATGAAAATATCAATTGATTTCTGCTAAAACAAAAATGTTAATATAGTCACAATTTTAATTGACTTTCCTTTTTTACAGGACTATAATGTAGATATAAAAAAGGATTTATTTTATAGTTGGGGGAAGGTGATGGCTATGTACTTTTTATAAACTAGTCTCTATCTTTTGTTCTTGGAAATTTTAGGAGTTCTATTTTGACTTCGTTTCTATTGGATTTTCTTACTTTGGATTTATCTATTTTAGGAGGAAATGGCTATGAAAAAATCTAAACTACTTACACTTGGTTTGCTTGCAGGTGCTGGTCTACTTTTGTCTATCAATCAAGCACAGGCTGCAGATACTTGGGTTAAAAATGGCGCTGACTGGAATCTTTCTCAAGATGGCAGTCTCGCTAAAAACAAATGGGTGCAAAATGCTGGTTCTTGGTACCACTTTGACGGTTCTGGAAACATGCAGACAGGTTGGCTCAAAGACGGGAACACTTGGTATTCGCTCGCAGATAGTGGGGCTATGCGCACTGGCTGGTATAAGGACGGAAATACATGGTACTCACTAGCAGATAGTGGTGCTATGCGCACAGGTTGGTACAAGGAAGGCAGCACCTGGTACTCACTAGCAGATAGTGGAGCTATGCGTACAGGTTGGTACAAAGAAGGATCTACATGGTATTACCTCAAAGGCAGTGGCGCTATGGCAACAGGATGGGCGACTGCAAATGGTCAATGGTCTTACTTTGAAAAATCAGGTGCTATGGTAGCAGATAGAGCTGTTCCAGCAAGCGATGGGGAAAGTTATGTCATTGGTAAGGATGGTTATATGTTAACCAGACTCCCTAGTCAGGTTGAACAAGATCCTTTTGATGATACAGTTATTACAGATATCGTTACTTTGTCTGATGGTTATGACTATCACCTTGTTCATCATAAGAAAGATGGAGTTGTTATCGAAAAGAATGCCTGGTATATCAAACCTATTGATGAACGTTTTTCTTATCAAAAGATTGGCGATATAAAACGAAATACTTTAGATGCAATTACTGATAATAAAAAACCAGGGGAAGAAATTGATCCTAAAGCTGTCATAAAGAATTTCCAAAACTTACCAAATAAGTATTACTTTGGAGCAGATGGACGTAAGGTTGCGAATCTACCAGAAT
>NZ_JBKOTT010000014.1:0-10809 GCF_049737895.1 Streptococcus sp. CL8.13
ATAGCTGGGAACTAAATGGCCTTCAATTTGGTATTACTGCTGGGGAGTCTCCAGAATTTGAAGACGAAGTTGTTGCAAGAAAATATAGTCGTGTCCCACTTTATTCTGACTGGCACCCTGAATTTGAAGATTATTATGGATTCAGCTTAGCTTGGAAAAAATACGAGTCTGATAGCGATTTGTCAATAGATTTTTATACAACATAAGAAAGTTATAAAACATCAAAAATTACATCTTACTATAGACTATTTAACAAAAAACGAACAGGCTCTTTTTCTGTCATTCAGAAAAGAACTTGTTCGTTTTGTCTTTTTTTCTTTTAAAACACGCGATAAACATAGGGATTCTCTGGTTTATCGACTTTGGTAAAGCTGTCAATTTCCAAGGTTGGGAGATTTTGTTTGAGTTCTTTATGGTAGTGATTGACCAGTTTTCCTTTGGCTGTAATCCAGGTATTATTTTCATACTGACGGGTATTTCCCTTTGTCAGCAATCCATACACACCCGAATCTGCGATACAGTGGATAATGCCGAAGCGGAACAGAAATTGGCTATTAGCATGACTGGGGTCATTATAGACAAAGCCTGTGAACTGGACTGTCTTGCCCTCGAATTCATCTGGATAGTCGTAGATAGCCTCCATGACTTCCATATAGTTTTCATTCGTGATGTGAATGCTCTCTTGGGACAAGTATTTATCCGCCGCCGTTCTCATTTCCTTTTCATAGGCTGTTTTTGAGAAATAAGAACTGGTATCTGGTTTCAAATATTGGCTTGTTGTCCCTTCACTTGTCTGAATGGCTTGATCCGTGCCTTCTGATAAGGGGAAATGATAGCCTTTGGCTGAAACGGTCTGAGAATCCAAGCTAACAGTTGGAAAAGTTAAGCCAACGACAATTGGAATGGCAAGAAGAGCAACACTCGTCACCTTAGCCATTCGGCTGTTCAGATGGCTATGGGTTTTGACTTGCTTCATCCAGATATACAATTGAACAATAGCCAAGATAAAGGAAAGTACCATGGAAATATAGGCCAGATAGGAATAGTGCATGTTGATGTACTGGTTTAATTTGCCCGACAGATGGAGATAAATAGTCAATTCAAAATAGCCAGCTAAAACTAAAAATCGAATCATAGGATGACTCCAATCAAGAGAGAATACACTAAGACGACAAGAGTCACAATCATAATGAAGTGACTGATAAATCGTGCTTTCAAGTAATTTTTCATCATGAGAATATTTTTGATATCCAGCATTGGGCCAATGACGAGAAAGGCCAAAACTGGTGCTAAGCCGAAACTCGATAGAAGAGAAGCCCCGATAAAGGCATCCGCCTCACTACAGAGCGACAGAAGAAAGGCCAAAAGCATCAAAAGCAGGATGGCAAAAAGAGGGGTTGCGCTGATAGAGGTTAGAATCCGAGTCGGAACATAAACCTGTATAACAGAGGCAAAGAGACAGCCAAATACCAAATAACGCCCCGTATCAAAAAATTCATCAATGGCTTGCACAAAAACTTGAAAAACTTTTTTTGCAGGACTCAAATGAGAAAAATCGTGCTCATGACAGGCCAAACGATTTTCTTTTTGAATCGGTTCTTGCCAGAAGAATCCTAGAAAAATCCCAAGTATCACAGCCACTACAATGGAACCTAGAGCTCGTAACAGAGTGACATGGAAGGAGTTCCCAAAGGCAGAATAGGTCGCAAAGAGAACAATAGGATTGATAACAGGCGCTGTTACGAGAAAGGGAACAGCCGTGTAACTGGGAACCTTTTTTTCCAGAAAACGATTGATAATGGGGACAATCCCACATTCGCAAGAAGGGAAAAGTATACCAACGAAGGTGCCAAAAAAGATTCTCCCCCAACGATTTCGAGGGAGAAAATGATAAACCTTTTCAGGTGTGATATAAACCTCAATCAGCCCTGAAACAATACTTCCTATCAGAACGAAGGGTAGGGCTTCAATGATAATGGAGAGAAAAATGGCTCCAGTCTGAAGCACACTAGAAGGGAGTTGTTGGAAAGCAGTCATCTATTTTTTCTTTTCTGCTTTAGCTTTTTTCTCTTTGTCATCAGGGAAAGTGACTTGTTTCAAATCTGGGAGTTTAGCAAACTCTTCAAACATCTTGTCCAAGTCGTCCGTTTTTGTAAATTTTACAGCCATAGGTGTACCTCGATTCTAAATTCTACCTCTATTATACTATTATTTTGAGGAAAATGGCGTTTTTTAATTTGTTTTCGATAGTTGATACTCTTCGAAAATCTCTTCAAACCATGTCAACTTCGCCTTGCCGTAGATATATGTAACTGACTTCGTCAGTCTTATCTACTACCTCAAAACGGTGTTTTGAGCAATCTGTGGCTAGCTTCCTAGTTTGTTTTTTGATTTTCATTGAGTATGAAAAGGATTGGAGCAAGCCTTCTAGCTTATGGTATAATAGATTCATGGAAAAAAAATATGAAAAAATCTCCCAGGATTTGGGAGTGACGTTAAAGCAAATTGATACTGTTCTAAGTTTGACAGCAGAAGGGGCGACTATTCCCTTTATCGCTCGTTATCGCAAGGACATGACTGGTAGTCTGGATGAGGTGGCGATTAAGGCTATTATCGACTTGGATAAAAGTCTGACAAATCTCAACGACCGTAAGGAAGCTGTTTTAGCTAAGATTCAAGAACAAGGCAAGTTGACCAAGGAGTTGGAAGAGGCAATCTTAGCTGCCGAAAAATTAGCAGACGTTGAAGAACTCTATCTTCCTTATAAGGAAAAGCGTCGTACCAAGGCAACCATTGCCCGTGAAGCCGGACTCTTCCCACTTGCTCGCTTAATCTTGCAGAATGTAGCGGACTTAGAGAAGGAAGCTGAAAAGTTTGTCTGTGAAGGATTTGCGACTGGTAAGGAAGCATTGTCTGGTGCAGTTGATATTTTGGTTGAAGCCTTATCGGAAGATGTGACCTTGCGTTCCATGACTTATCAGGAAGTGCTGAGACACTCTAAACTCACTTCTCAAGTCAAGGATGAAAGTCTTGATGAAAAGCAGGTTTTTCAAATTTACTATGATTTTTCAGAGACGGTTGGGAACATGCAGGGTTATCGTACCTTGGCTCTCAATCGCGGGGAGAAGCTAGGTGTCTTGAAGGTTGGTTTTGAACATGCAACGGACCGTATTCTTGCCTTCTTTGCTGCTCGTTTCAAGGTAAAAAATACCTACATTGATGAAGTGGTTCAGCAATCTGTTAAGAAAAAAGTCTTGCCCGCTATCGAGCGCCGTATTCGGACAGAATTGACTGAGAAAGCGGAAGAAGGGGCTATCCAACTCTTTTCGGACAACCTACGCAATCTCCTCTTGGTTGCTCCTCTAAAAGGGCGCGTGGTTCTTGGATTTGACCCTGCCTTTCGTACAGGTGCCAAGCTAGCTGTCGTAGATGCAACTGGGAAAATGCTGACAACTCAGGTTATTTATCCTGTTAAACCAGCATCAGCTCGTCAAATCGAAGAAGCCAAGAAAGATTTGGCAGACTTGATTGGTCAATACAGTGTAGAGATTATTGCCATCGGAAATGGTACTGCTAGTCGTGAAAGTGAAGCCTTTGTGGCGGAAGTTCTTAAAGATTTTTCAGAAGTCAGCTATGTTATCGTCAATGAAAGTGGTGCTTCTGTCTATTCTGCTAGTGAATTAGCTCGTCAGGAGTTTCCAGACTTGACAGTTGAAAAACGCTCTGCTATTTCTATCGCCCGTCGTTTACAAGATCCTCTTGCGGAATTGGTCAAAATCGATCCTAAGTCAATTGGTGTCGGCCAGTACCAGCATGATGTCAGTCAGAAGAAATTGTCTGAAAGTCTGGATTTTGTCGTAGATACTGTGGTGAACCAAGTCGGTGTCAATATCAATACGGCCAGCCCAGCTCTTCTTTCACACGTAGCTGGACTCAATAAAACCATTTCTGAAAACATTGTCAAATACCGTGAGGAAGAAGGAAAAATCACTTCACGCGCTCAAATCAAGAAAGTTCCGCGTCTGGGTGCCAAGGCTTTTGAACAGGCAGCTGGTTTCCTCCGTATCTCTGAAAGTAGCAATATCCTTGATAATACAGGAGTTCACCCAGAAAATTACGCTGCCGTTAAGGAACTTTTCAAACGTTTGGACATTAAAGACCTAAACGAAGAAGCCCAAAGTAAACTCAAGTCCCTTTCAGTCAAGGAAATGGCGCAAGAGCTAGACCTTGGTCCAGAAACTCTTAAAGATATCATTGCAGATCTTCTCAAACCAGGTCGAGATTTCCGTGATTCCTTTGACGCACCTGTGCTTCGCCAAGATGTCCTAGATATCAAGGATTTAGTGGTTGGTCAGAAGCTAGAGGGTGTTGTGCGTAACGTTGTTGATTTCGGTGCCTTCGTTGACATTGGGATTCATGAGGACGGTCTGATTCATATTTCCCATATGAGTCGCAAATTTATCAAACATCCTAGCCAAGTGGTGTCAGTCGGTGATTTGGTAACGGTCTGGGTTAAGAAAATTGATACTGAACGTGAAAAAGTCAATCTGTCGCTTCTAGCTCCAAATGAAACTGACTGATTACGTTAAGCAGGTTTCACTAGAAGACTTCAGCAGACCTTTTATCCATCATGTTCAGTGGAATAGGCGTCTACGTTCGACAGGTGGGCGATTTTTCCCCAAAGATGGGCATTTGGATTTCAACCCAAAGGTTTATCAGGAACTGGGTCTGGATGTTTTTAGGAAAATTGTCCGACATGAACTCTGTCATTATCACCTCTATTTTCAAGGGAAGGGCTATCAACACAAGGATCGGGATTTTAAGGAACTGTTGAAAGCAGTGGATGGATTACGCTTTGTGCCCACCTTGCCAAATAGCAACTCCAAACCAATTAAGCTCTATCGTTGCCAATCCTGCCAGCAAAGTTATCATCGCAAGCGAAAGATTGATATCAAACGCTATCGCTGTGGACTTTGTCGAGGTAAATTGCTACTAATAAATCAGCCTGAGGACTGATGAAAGCCGAGCCTACCCGTGTTATACTATGTCTAACCTAGCAGAAAGAGGAAATATCATGAACAGTAAATTTTATAAAATGAGACGAAATCGTATGATTTCAGGAGTTTTGGCAGGTCTGTCAGACAAGTGGAACTTTGATGTTACCCTTGTTCGTTTCTTATTTGCCATTTTTACAGTCGCAAACTTTGGACTTGGCGTGATTATCTATATCATCCTAGCTTCTATCATGCCTACCAAGGAAGAAATCGAAGCAGAAATGTACGGAACAGGCCCACGTAAACGCAAAGAAGCCCAAGCTATTGACGACAATGAAGGCTGGTTTTGGTGAGGTAGAAACAGTTATTTTACTGTTAGTCTATGAATTCGACTAATCTATTTTAACATTTCTTGAACCCTTGTATCCGCAAGGGTTTTCTTCTTACTTTCTTTTTATGGTAAAATATTTTTAATGAAATGCCTACATTTCCCCCAATCTTACAAAAATGTAAGATTAAAGTCTCTTTTGTAAGGTTAGGTTATGGCAAGCAGTCTTTTTTTGATGTAAACTAGACTCATAAAGAACAAAGGAGTAACATCATGAAACAAATCTTACATAAGAAAACAAGAAAACCAAGCCACAAAGATATCGAGCGCGTTCAGCTGGGATGCGCTATGATGCAAGCAACATTTCATTTGATGGGATATTAAGAAAGGAGATTCTCATGACACTTTTAGATGTAAAACACGTTCAAAAAATTTACAAAACTCGTTTTCAGGGCAACCAAGTAGAAGCCCTTAAGGATATTCACTTTACCGTCGAAAAGGGTGACTACGTTGCCATCATGGGTGAGTCTGGTTCTGGTAAATCAACTCTTCTCAATATTCTAGCTATGCTGGATAAACCAACTCGTGGTCAGGTTTACCTGAATGGAACAGACACCGCAACCATTAAAAATTCACAGGCTTCTAGCTTCCGTCGTGAAAAGCTGGGCTTTGTCTTCCAAGACTTTAACTTGCTAGATACTCTGTCTGTCAAGGACAATATCTTGCTTCCGCTTGTCTTGTCAAGAAGACCTATTACGGAAATGATGAAGAAATTGGTGGTGACAGCTGAGAATCTAGGTATCAACCAATTGCAAGAGAAGTACCCTTACGAGATTTCAGGTGGGCAGAAACAGCGTGTAGCAGTAGCCCGCGCCATCATCACAGAACCTGAAATTCTCCTTGCGGATGAGCCAACAGGCGCCCTTGACTCCAAATCATCTGCAGCTCTTCTTGATGTTTTTGATGAAATCAATGAGCGCGGCCAAACCATTCTCATGGTAACCCACTCAACAGCAGCAGCTAGCAGAGCTAAACGTGTACTCTTTATCAAAGACGGCATTCTTTACAACCAAATCTACCGTGGAGAGAAGACAGAACGTCAGATGTTCCAAGAAATCTCTGATACCTTGACTGTCATGGCAAGCGAGGTGAATTAGTATGTTTCGATTAACCAATAAGTTAGCGGTATCGAACTTGATTAAAAACCGCAAACTCTACTATCCTTTTGCGCTGGCTGTTCTCTTGGCAGTCACCGTCACCTATCTCTTTTACTCTCTAACCTTCAATCCCAAGATTGCAGAAATTCGTGGAGGGACAACCATTCAAGCTACTCTTGGATTTGGTATGTTTGTCGTCACCCTTGCGTCAGCTATTATTGTCCTTTATGCCAATAGTTTTGTCATGAAGAATCGTTCCAAGGAACTGGGGATTTATGGCATGTTGGGATTGGAGAAACGTCACCTGATCAGTATGACCTTTAAGGAGTTAGTGGTATTTGGGATTCTAACTGTTGGAGCAGGTATCGGTATTGGAGCCTTGTTTGACAAGTTGATTTTCGCTTTCCTACTCAAACTGATGAAATTAAAGGTAGAACTAGTCGCTACTTTCCAGATGAAAGTTGTCATTACAGTACTTGTTGTCTTTGGTTTGATTTTCCTAGGCCTCGTGTTCCTGAATTCCCTTCGAATTGCCCGTATGAATGCCCTTCAGCTCTCGCGTGAGAAAGCAAGCGGAGAGAAAAAAGGTCGTTTCCTACCTCTACAAACTATTCTTGGTTCGATTAGTTTAGGGATTGGATATTATCTTGCCCTTACGGTAAAAGATCCTCTTACAGCCTTAACAACCTTCTTCCTAGCTGTTTTGCTGGTTATCTTTGGAACTTATCTCTTGTTTAACGCAGGGATTACCGTTTTCCTCCAAATGTTGAAGAAAAATAAGAAATATTATTACCAGCCAAATAACCTGATCTCAGTGTCTAATTTGATTTTCCGTATGAAGAAAAATGCGGTTGGACTAGCAACTATCGCTATCTTGTCAACAATGGTTTTGGTGACCATGTCTGCAGCGACTAGTATTTTCAATGCCTCAGAAAGCTTTAAAAAAGTTCTAAATCCTCATGATTTTGGGGTTTCAGGGCAAAATGTTGAAAAAGAAGATTTGGACAAACTCTTGAGCCAGTTTGCAAGTGACAAAGGTTATAATATTAAAGAGAAAGAAGTGCTTCGTTACACTTACTTTGGTGTTGCAAACCAAGAAGGAAATAAGTTAACTATTTTTGAAAAAGGACAAAACCGTGTCCAACCCACAACAGTTTTCATGGTATTTGACCAAAAAGATTATGAAAATATGACTGGTCAAAAACTGTCTCTATCAGGAAATGAGGTCGGACTCTTTGCAAAGAATGAGGGAGTTAAAGAACAGAAAACTCTAACTCTGAACGATCATCAATTTTCTGTCAAAGAAGAATTTACTAAAGATTTCATTGTCAACCATGTCCCAAATCAGTTTAATATTTTGACTGCTGATTACAATTACCTTGTTGTTCCTAATTTGCAAGCATTTTTGGATCAATTCCCAGATTCGGCTATCTATAATCAGTTTTACGGTGGCATGAATGTAAATGCCAGCGAAGAAGAACAACTCAAGGTTGCTGAAGAATATGATAAATACCTCAATCAATTTAATGCTCAATTAAACAAGGAAGGTAGCTATGTTTATGGTAGCAATCTATCAGATGCTAGTGCTCAAATGAGTGCCCTCTTTGGTGGTGTCTTCTTTATCGGTATTTTCCTATCCATTATCTTTATGGTCGGAACCGTTCTGGTCATCTACTACAAACAAATTTCTGAAGGCTACGAAGACCGTGAACGCTTTATTATCTTGCAGAAAGTCGGTTTAGATCAAAAGCAAATCAAGCAAACCATTAACAAACAGGTTTTAACTGTTTTCTTTCTTCCTTTGCTTTTTGCCTTCATACATCTCGCCTTTGCCTACCATATGCTTAGTCTGATTTTAAAAGTGATTGGTGTAATAGATACGAATATGATGTTGATTGTGACCTTGTCTATCTGCGCTATCTTCCTTATCGCCTATGTGCTGATTTTCATGATTACTTCAAGAAGTTATCGCAAGATTGTCCAAATGTAAAAAAAGATACCTCGACTTCAAAATCGAGGTATTTCTTGTCTTCTAAATGCTGAAAAGTTGTCCGAGTAAGAAGGTAACTCCCATGGTCAAGAGACCAATAGCAAGGTTCCGAATCATAGCCGTTTTGGTTGGGGCTTTTCCAAGTCTTGCACTAGTGTAACCAGTGAGAAGAAGGGCCACACCGACGATAAGGACGGTAGCAAGGATGCGGTATTCACTTGGGAAAATGGTAATTGAAAGCATGGGTGGTAAGCTACCAAGGAAAAAAGAAATAAAGCTAGAGATGGCAGCGTGCCAAGGATTGGTAAACTCTTCATACTCTATCCCGTATTTTTCCTCTACCAAAGCCTTGAGCGGATTATTTAAAAAGGCTTTGTTGGTGAGAAGTTGGGCTGATGTTTCACACTCGCCATTTTGAATATAGGCAGCATAGAGGGACTTTTTGGCTAGTTCCATATCTTGGTCTAGCAAGACTTGCTCACGCGCAACGGCCGCTTCCTCAGTATCTTTTTGAGTTGAAACGGACACATATTCTCCACCTGCCATCGAAAAGGCACCGGCCAAAATAGCCGCAAAGCCTGATAAAAAGATAATCCAGATATTGGTCGTAGCACTAGCAACCCCAATAACTACACCAGCAATGGAAATAATTCCATCATTGGCACCAAGCACACCCGCACGCAGGATATTTAAACGACCTGCAAAATTTGAATCAATTTCGTGATTTGTTTCTGACATACTAATCTCCTTTTTATCCAGTATAAAGGAAACAGTTAATGAAATCAATCTTTTAAAAGTATCTGAAAAAAGTTGCACGATTTTAATTTTACGAGCTTTTTAAAAGTTAGAAACACCACTAGCTAGTAGAGAAGGATAAAAGAGAAGCAAAGCTGATAGACTAGTCCTTTTTCTACTTATCTATGGTATAATAGAAGGTAGATTTACTAATCGGAGTAAGAAAGATTTTATGATTAAACTAGTAGCAACAGATATGGACGGAACTTTTCTAGATGGAAACGGGCGCTTTGATATGAACCGCCTCAAGTCTCTCTTAGCTTCCTACAAGGAAAAAGGGATTTACTTTGCGGTAGCTTCAGGGCGCGGATTTCTGTCTCTAGAAAAATTATTTGCTGATGTTCGTGATGACATTATTTTCATCGCGGAAAATGGCAGTTTAGTAGAGTATCAAGGTCAGGACTTGTATGAAGCGACTATGTCTCGTGACTTTTATCTATCAACTTTTGAAAGGCTGAAAACTTCACCTTATGTAGATATCAATAAACTGCTCTTGACGGGAAAAAAGGGAGCTTATGTGCTAGATACGGTTGATGAGACCTATTTAAAAGTGAGTCAGCACTATAATGAAAATATCCAAAAAGTAGCGAGTCTAGAAGATATTACAGATGACATTTTCAAATTTACAACCAACTTCACAGAAGAAACGCTAGAAGCTGGTGAGGCTTGGGTAAACGAAAACGTCCCTGGTGTTAAGGCCATGACAACTGGCTTTGAATCCATTGATATTGTTCTGGACTATGTCGATAAGGGAGTGGCCATTGTTGAATTGGCTAAAAAACTTAGCATCACAATGGATCAGGTTATGGCTTTTGGAGACAATCTAAATGACTTGCATATGATGCAGGTTGTGGGACATCCTGTAGCTCCTGAAAATGCACGACCAGAAATTTTAGAATTAGCAGAGACTGTGATTGGTCACCATAAGGACCAGTCGGTTATAGCTTATATGGAGGGCTTATAATGGCAGATATAAAATTAATCGCATTGGACTTGGACGGGACCTTGCTGACTACTGATAAAAGGCTGACGGATCGTACCAAGGCAACCTTGAAAGCTGTGCGTGATCGTGGTATCAAGGTCGTATTGACAACTGGTCGTCCCTTAAAAGCTATGGATTTCTTTCTCCATGAGCTAGGGACTGACGGTCACGAAGATGAGTATACCATTACTTTTAATGGTGGTTTGGTTCAGAAAAATACAGGTGAAATTCTTGATAAGACAGTTTTTTCATATGATGATGTGACACGCTTGTATGAGGAAACAGAGAAATTATCACTGCCTCTTGATGCTATCTCAGAAGGAACTGTTTATCAAATCCAATCGGACCAAGAAAGTCTTTATGCCAAATTCAATCCAGCTTTGACCTTTGTTCTAGTGGACTTTGAAGACTTGTCTAGTCAAATGACCTACAATAAATGCGTGACTGCCTTTGCTCATGAACCCTTAGATGCAGCCATTCAGAAGATTTCTCCAGAATTGTTTGACCAATATGAAATCTTTAAATCACGTGAAATGTTGCTAGAGTGGTCACCAAAGAATGTT
>NZ_JBKOTT010000015.1:0-10800 GCF_049737895.1 Streptococcus sp. CL8.13
TTAATCCGCCATAGCTCAGTTGGTAGTAGCGCATGACTGTTAATCATGATGTCGTAGGTTCGAGTCCTACTGGCGGAGTAGTTAATTAAAGGAGGTTTAGACCTCTTTTTTTTGTTATGTAATTAATAATCTATCTCGTGTCATTAGACTTCCACAAATGAAGCCTCATAATTCAGTTTAGCAATGTAATTGTTCCATATGATTGTTTGATCGCTTTTCATTATAGATCTTATGGGACTTTTTCCTACAACAAAATAAGATCCATAGGGGATTTACCCACTACAAATATTATATGAAGGTCGTGGGTCCGAGTCCTTCTTCCACAATAGAGAACCTTTTTTCTTTTTGATATTATTAAGGAATTTTATTTCTATTCAATCACTTCATAGTTTAGACTGAGCAATATTCAATGCTATTAAAACCGTACTGGATGATTTTTAGTGAGAGTAATAGTTTTTATAAATTGTTTATAGGAAATTTGTTCCTATTCTGTCAACTTTTCCTATTTTTTCTCTTGTTGAGGTTGGTATTTTAAC
This sequence comes from Streptococcus sp. CL8.13, assembly GCF_049737895.1. The sequence goes on from NZ_JBKOTT010000015.1 coordinate 537, forward strand.
AATTCAGGAATTATTAATGATTAATTAAAATTTTTTGTTAGAATAAGATCATAAAAAGTAAAGGAGTGTATGCTTATGCTACAAAATATTTATGATCAGATGACTGATTTCTATGACAGTATCGAAGAAGAGTATGCTACTTTCTTTGGTAATAGTTGGGACTGGGAACATTTTCATTTTAAGTTTTTGATTTATTATCTTGTCCGATATCGTATTGTGAGCTATCGGGATTTTATTGTTTACCATTATCGTGTTGCTTATCGTTTGTATCTTGAAAAATTGATAATGAAACAAGGTTTTGTTGCTTGTTGAGACAGTATGAGTTAATTTCCGAACAACTTTTACTTTTTGTGGAAAAATAATGATAAATAGCCGGAATTTTTTCTAAAACATTTTTTAATAGTTGGAAATAGCAAATCTTTCTATTGTTTCTTCTTGATAAAAAGGCGATTTTTTCTTATAATAAATTGTAAGATATAATTGCAGGTGAGAGTCCTGCCATGTATGTGAGAAAGGAAGAGCCTGAGGGCTCAGACAAGATTATGACTTCAGTTGTTGTTGTAGGTACCCAATGGGGTGATGAAGGTAAAGGGAAGATTACAGACTTCCTTTCAGCGAATGCAGAAGTGATTGCGCGTTACCAAGGTGGTGATAATGCAGGTCACACGATTGTGATTGATGGCAAGAAGTTTAAATTGCACTTGATTCCATCTGGGATTTTCTTCCCTGAAAAAATCTCTGTTATTGGGAATGGTATGGTTGTAAATCCTAAATCTCTTGTGAAAGAGTTGAGCTATCTTCATGAGGAAGGTGTTACAACTGATAACTTGCGTATTTCTGATCGCGCGCATGTCATTTTGCCTTATCATATCGAGTTAGATCGTTTGCAAGAAGAAGCTAAGGGCGACAATAAGATTGGTACTACAATCAAGGGAATCGGTCCAGCTTATATGGACAAGGCTGCTCGTGTTGGGATTCGTATCGCCGATCTTTTAGATAAAGATATTTTCCGTGAGCGCTTAGAACGTAACCTTGCTGAAAAGAATCGTCTTTTTGAAAAATTGTATGACAGTAAAGCGATTTCTTTCGATGATATTTTTGAAGAATATTACGAATATGGTCAACAAATCAAGAAATATGTGACAGATACATCTGTTATTTTGAATGATGCGCTTGATAACGGTAAACGTGTGCTTTTTGAAGGTGCACAAGGTGTTATGCTAGATATCGACCAAGGTACGTATCCATTTGTTACGTCATCAAACCCTGTAGCTGGTGGTGTTACGATTGGTTCTGGTGTTGGTCCGAGTAAGATTGACAAGGTTGTTGGTGTATGTAAAGCCTATACGAGTCGTGTTGGAGACGGTCCTTTCCCAACTGAGTTGTTTGATGAAGTGGGAGAACGTATCCGTGAAGTCGGTCATGAATATGGTACAACAACTGGTCGTCCACGTCGTGTGGGATGGTTTGATTCAGTTGTGATGCGCCATAGCCGTCGCGTTTCTGGTATTACTAACCTTTCATTGAACTCTATCGATGTTTTGAGTGGTTTAGATACAGTGAAAATCTGTGTGGCCTATGATCTTGATGGCCAACGTATTGATTACTATCCAGCTAGTCTTGAGCAATTGAAACGTTGCAAGCCTATCTATGAAGAGTTGCCAGGTTGGTCAGAAGATATTACCGGAGTTCGTAATTTGGAAGATCTTCCTGAGAATGCGCGTAACTATGTTCGTCGTGTGAGTGAATTGGTTGGCGTTCGTATTTCTACTTTCTCAGTAGGTCCTGGTCGTGAACAAACAAATATTTTAGAAAGTGTTTGGTCCTAAGAGATTTTTAAGATTTGTTTAAGATAGTTCGGATATACTATAGACAGTTACAAGAAGACCTCCTAACTTGTTGTAACAAATATCCTAAACTTTTCTTTTTCATAATAATCTCCCTATAAAGTCACCGCATTTGGTGGCTTTTTTTGTCTTGGAAATCATGATATAATAATAAAATCGATAAGTAGGAAAAGGGAAATTGATGAATTATACAGTTGAAGAAAAAGAAGTCTTTATGAGGGAGGCTTTGAGAGAGGCTGAGATTGCTCTTGAACACGATGAAATTCCAATTGGTTGTGTGATTGTCAAGGACGGAGAAATCATTGGTCGCGGGCATAATGCGCGTGAGGAACTGCAACGAGCGGTTATGCATGCGGAGATTATGGCCATAGAGAATGCGAACCTGAGTGAGGAGAGCTGGCGCTTGCTGGATTGCACGCTTTTTGTGACCATTGAGCCTTGTGTCATGTGTAGTGGGGCGATTGGACTCGCCCGTATTCCAAACGTGGTCTATGGGGCTAAAAACCAGAAATTTGGCGCTGCTGGGAGTTTGTACGATATCTTGACAGATGAGCGTCTCAATCATCGTGTGGAGGTTGAAACAGGAATTTTGGAAGATGAATGCGCAGCTATTATGCAGGATTTTTTTAGAAATAGACGGAAAAAATAATTTTGCTTTTAAAATGAACAGGAATGTGATATAATAAATAGTGGAGCAACAGTTCTGCGTGAAGCGGGTCAGGGGAGGAATCCAGCAGCCCTAAGCGATTTGAATTGTGTGCTCTTTTTTTCGTGCTTTTTCCGAATAAATAAGATAGAATAATCTAGAATAAATGATAATAGAAAAGAGAAAATGATGAAAATTCGTGGTTTTGAATTGGTTTCTAGTTTTACAGATGAAAATTTATTGCCCAAACGTGAGACAGCGCATGCGGCTGGTTACGACTTAAAGGTTGCTGTGCGTACAGTTATTGCGCCAGGAGAGATTGTATTGGTTCCGACAGGGGTTAAGGCTTATATGCAGCCGACTGAGGTTCTCTACCTCTATGATCGTTCTTCAAACCCTCGTAAAAAGGGCTTGGTTTTAATTAATTCAGTTGGGGTCATTGATGGGGATTATTATGGCAATCCTGGGAATGAAGGGCATATTTTTGCTCAGATGAAGAATATCACAGACCAAGAGGTTGTTCTTGAAGTTGGAGAACGTGTTGTCCAGGCTGTCTTTGCTCCTTTCTTAATTGCAGATGGAGATATGGCTGATGGCGTTCGAACTGGTGGATTTGGATCGACCGGGCACTAGAATGAAGATTATCTTTGTACGTCACGGGGAGCCAGATTATCGTGAGTTAGAGGAGCGTTCTTATACGGGATTTGGGATAGATTTGGCCCCCTTGTCTGAGAAGGGACGGTAGCAAGCCCAGAAACTGAGCACCAATCCTTTACTCCCTTCAGCTGAAATAATCGTATCTTCTGCAGTCACAAGAGCTTTAGAAACGGCTTCTTATGTGGCTTGTGTTACTGGACTTCCTTTGAGAGTGGAACCATTATTGCATGAATGGCAGGTCTATGAAAGTGGTACAGATAATTTTGAAAAAGCTCGTGCTATATTTCTAGAAAATAATGGGGAGTTACTTCCTAATAGTCCTATTCAATATGAGACAGCTGCGAAGATGAAGTCTCGTTTTCTAGAATGCATGGCTAAGTATCGAGATTACCAGACCGTGATAGTGGTAACTCACAACATGCTCATGCGTCAGTTTGTGCCAAATGAGAAGATTGATTTTTGCCAAGTGATTGAGTGTGAGTTAGAGATATAGAAAGAGGTTTATCATCGCAAAGAAAAAAGCGACATTTGTATGTCAAAATTGTGGGTATAATTCACCTAAATATCTGGGGCGTTGCCCCAACTGTGGGTCTTGGTCTTCTTTTGTAGAAGAGGTTGAGGTTGCCGAGGTCAAGAATGCGCGTGTGTCCTTGACAGGTGAGAAAACCAAGCCCATGAAACTGGCTGAGGTGACTTCCATCAATGTCAATCGAACCAAGACGGAGATGGAGGAATTCAACCGTGTACTTGGAGGCGGAGTGGTACCGGGAAGTCTCGTCCTCATAGGTGGGGATCCTGGGATTGGGAAATCAACCCTTCTCCTACAAGTCTCAACTCAGCTGTCTCAAGTTGGGACTGTTCTCTACGTCAGTGGGGAGGAGTCTGCCCAGCAGATTAAGCTACGAGCAGAGCGCTTGGGTGATATTGATAGTGAGTTTTATCTTTATGCAGAGACCAATATGCAGAGTGTTCGAACTGAGGTGGAGCGCATCCAGCCAGACTTCCTCATCATCGACTCCATTCAGACTATTATGTCTCCTGAGATTTCAGGGGTGCAGGGGTCTGTTTCTCAAGTGCGTGAGGTGACAGCGGAACTTATGCAGCTGGCCAAAACAAATAACATTGCCATCTTTATCGTAGGACATGTGACCAAGGAGGGCACTCTAGCTGGTCCTCGTATGTTGGAGCATATGGTGGATACGGTGCTTTACTTTGAAGGGGAGCGCCACCATACCTTCCGTATTTTAAGAGCGGTCAAAAACCGTTTTGGATCCACTAATGAGATTGGGATTTTTGAGATGCAGTCGGGCGGTTTGGTTGAGGTTCTCAATCCGAGTCAAGTTTTCTTAGAAGAGCGTTTGGATGGAGCAACTGGTTCATCAATCGTTGTGACCATGGAAGGGACGCGTCCGATTTTGGCGGAGGTTCAGGCTTTGGTAACACCGACCATGTTTGGAAATGCCAAGCGTACGACGACAGGACTTGATTTTAACCGTGCTAGCTTGATTATGGCTGTTTTGGAAAAACGGGCAGGTCTTCTCTTGCAAAATCAGGATGCCTATCTCAAATCTGCTGGCGGTGTCAAATTGGATGAACCTGCCATTGACTTAGCTGTTGCAGTTGCCATTGCTTCGAGCTACAAGGATAAGCCAACTAATCCTCAGGAATGTTTTGTGGGAGAACTGGGCTTGACAGGAGAAATTCGGCGTGTGAATCGTATCGAGCAGCGTATCAACGAAGCCGCTAAGCTGGGATTTACCAAGATTTATGTACCGAAGAATTCTTTGACAGGAATTACTCCGCCTAAGGAAATTCAGGTCATTGGCGTGACAACGATTCAGGAAGTTTTGAAAAAGGTTTTTGCTTAATCTGTGACAAATCCTCTTAAAAATGATAAGATAGGAGAAATATTTGACTATCAAATTTTCAAGGAGGGAATCGTGTCGTATTTTGAACAGTTTATGCAAGCCAATCAGGCTTATGTTGCCCTACATGGGCAGTTAAATCTGCCACTTAAACCCAAAACAAGAGTGGCTATTGTGACCTGTATGGATTCACGTTTGCACGTGGCGCAAGCTCTGGGCTTGGCACTTGGGGATGCTCATATCTTGCGGAATGCAGGTGGTCGAGTGACTGAGGACATGATTCGTTCGCTAGTTATTTCCCAGCAACAAATGGGGACAAGAGAGATTGTGGTATTGCACCATACAGACTGTGGTGCTCAGACCTTTGAAAATGGGCCTTTTCAGGAGTATTTAAAAGAGGAACTAGGTGTCGATGTGTCAGACCAGGACTTCTTGCCCTTTCAAGATATAGAGGAGAGTGTACGTGAGGACATGCAACTCCTTATCGATTCTCCCCTAATACCAGATGATGTCATTATCTCTGGTGCTATTTACGATGTGGATACAGGAAGTATGACAGTCGTAGAATTATAAATACTTCATATAGAAAGAAAGTGTATGAAGAAAAACAGCATTTTATTTATTTTTATTTTATTGCTATGTATTGGTTTGCAGTATGAAACAATCTACTATACGGATGGTTCGATGTCAGGTGCAGAATATGGCCTAATGGGAGTTTCTATCTTTCTAGCTCTCTTTTACATGATTCCGGCTCTTTATTTCCTTTTCCGTATTGGGAAAAAATGGGAATTGCCAAAGAATGCCTTGATTCTGTCTTTATTGGGTGGGATGTTCCTTTCAGGTTGGTTGTCTAGCTTTGCTAATACCTATATCCATGATTTATTGGAGGTTCTTTTCCCAGATAGTGCATTTTTAAATGCCTTTGAAAGTGCGATTGTGGCTCCTTTGGTAGAAGAACCCTTGAAATTGTTGCCACTTGTCTTTGTTTTAGCTTTGATTCCTGTGCGAAAATTAAAATCTTTGTTTTTACTTGGGATTGCTTCTGGTTTGGGATTCCAAATGATTGAGGATATTGGCTACATTCGTACAGATTTGCCAGAGGGCTTTGACTTTACTATTTCGAGAATTTTAGAGCGTATCATCTCAGGAATTGCCTCTCACTGGACTTTTTCAGGTTTGGCGGTAGTAGGTGTTTACTTGCTTTACAGAGCCTATAAAGGACAGAAGGTTGGCAAGAAACAGGGGCTTATTTTCCTAGGTTTGGCCTTGGGAACTCATTTCTTGTTTAACTCTCCTTTTGTAGAATTAGAGACAGAGTTGCCACTAGCGATTCCAGTGGTTACGACTATTACTCTATATGGTTTTTATCAGGCTTATCGCTTTGTTGAGAAGCACAATGAGTTGATGAACTAGAATATTTTTCAAAAGAATAATGCAGGGGCACAAATATGCTGCCCTTCTTTTATTTTTGATTGAAAAATAGTGCAAAAAGCGCTACAATGGTAAATGGAAAAATCTTGTGAAAAGCACAAGCGATACATATATACCGGAGGAAATCATGTCTTTTTCTGATTTAAAGCTGTTTGCCCTTTCTTCTAATCAAGAATTGGCAAAACGTGTGGCGCAGGAGATTGGGATAGAGTTGGGGAAATCAAGTGTTCGCCAATTTTCAGATGGAGAGATTCAGGTCAACATTGAAGAATCAATCCGTGGGAAACACGTCTTTATCCTACAATCAACTAGTTCGCCTGTAAATGACAATCTGCTTGAAATTTTGATTATGGTAGATGCTTTGAAGCGTGCGAGTGCAGAATCTGTCAATGTTGTCATGCCTTACTATGGGTATGCACGTCAGGATAGAAAGGCGAGAGCGCGTGAGCCAATCACTTCAAAACTTGTTGCAAATATGCTTGAAGTAGCTGGAGTGGATCGTTTGTTGACAATCGACTTGCATGCTGCGCAGATTCAAGGATTCTTTGATATTCCTGTGGATCATTTGATGGGAGCTCCTCTGATTGCGGATTATTTTGAGCGTCGTGGTATGGTTGGTTCTGATTATGTGGTTGTCAGCCCAGACCATGGAGGGGTGACTCGTGCTCGTAAGTTGGCAGAATTTTTGAAAACATCTATCGCTATCATTGACAAACGTCGTAGCGTTGATAAGATGAATACCAGTGAAGTCATGAACATTATTGGTAAGGTTGAAGGTAAGACTTGTATCTTGATTGATGATATGATTGATACCGCTGGAACGATTTGTCACGCTGCAGATGCCCTTGCAGAAGCTGGTGCTGTTGAAGTCTATGCAAGCTGTACGCACCCAGTTCTTTCTGGTCCTGCTATGGACAATATCCAAAAATCAGCTATTAAGAAATTGGTTGTTTTGGATACCATCTATCTGCCAGAAGAGCGTTTGATTGATAAGATTGAGCAGATTTCAATCGCTCATCTCTTGGGGGACGCCATCGTACGTATCCATGAAAAACGCCCACTTTCGCCACTTTTCAGTATTGAGAAAAAGATTTAATGACCAAGCCTGAGATGATTCTCAGGTTTTTTCATCTCTTTTCCGAATAAATAGATAGAGTCAGTGAATCTAGTAAAACTAGATTTAATACTCTTCGAAAATCAAATTCAAACCACGTTAACGTCGCCTTGCCGTACTCAAGTACAGCCTGCGGCTAGTTTCCTAGTTTGCTCTTTGATTTTCATTGAGTATAAGACTGTGGTATAATAAAAGGAGGAAGAGGATGATTCTCAGACATCCGGGCATCAGCCCAACCAATGACTTGGTTGCTAAGAAAATCTTTAGCAATTCAGAAATTACTTGTCAATTTATTCGCGATATGCTGGATTTACCAGCAAAAAATGTGACCATTTTGGAGGGAAGCAATATTCACGTCTTGCCTTCCATACCTTACTCGGCGCAGGATTTCTATACCAGTATAGATGTTTTGGCGGAGTTGGACAATGGCACGCAAGTAATCATTGAAATTCAGGTGCATCATCAGAATTTTTTCATTAATCGTTTGTGGGCTTACCTGTGCAGTCAGGTCAATCAAAATCTCGAAAAAATTCGTCAACGAGAAGGTGATACATATCAGAGTTACAAACACATCGCACCTGTTTATGCTATTGCTATCGTAGATAGTAATTACTTCCAAGATGATTTAGCCTTTCATAGCTTTAGTATGCGCGAGGACACGACAGGTGAGGTTTTAACCATAACCAATAATGGACAAGAAAACCATCTAGTCAAGATGGCGTTCTTGGAACTAAAAAAATACAGAGAAACCAGCAAAGACGAGGTTCGCAAACCGTGGTTGGAGTTTTTTGGGAATAAACCCTTTACCCAAGAACCAGAGCGAGCTATCAGCCAAGCAGACCAACTGCTAGACTACAAAAGCTGGTCCGAGGAGGACAGGAAAATGTTTAGTCAACTACGTATGCGAGAAGAACAAGCCTTGTTAGCACAGGACTATGCCTTGGAAACCGCTAGAGCCGAAGGTATTGAACAAGGTTTAGAACGTGGGAAAGTTGAAGGAAGGGAAGAAGGGAAACTTTTTGCCTTCTTAGACATGGTTCGCCAAAATCTTCTGACACCAGAGGTAGCCAGTCAGCAATTAGGCATGACGGTCGCAGAGTTTGAGGCCTTGCTATAAGGTCACATTTTAAATGGTAGAAAGTTTATAAAATGGCAAGTTGTTATCAAAAAACTTGTCATTTTTGCTTGACATTTCGAAGGGGTTATAGGATAATACCATAGAAGTGAGTTCTGTCCGACTGTCTATGTGGATTAGATATGAATGATTTTAATCAAGGATTAAAAGTTTGTGAGATTTTCACTTGAATATAGGATATTTTAAGCGTATTCACTCTCACAAAGTTGTTTTTTCACCTTTTTTTCTAAAAATAGGAAAAAACTTTAAAAACTCGAAGAAAACCCTTGACAAATCCTGCAAATATTTATATACTGTATGGTAGTAAGATAGTCTTACGAAAAAATATTTTAAAGAAAAACAAAGGAGATAAAACGATGAAAAAAGTTTTATTGACAAGCGCAGTCGCTCTTGCAGCATTTGGTGCTGTACAAGCTGTTTCAGCAGAAGACACAACAAATAGCCGTTTCGGTTCTTCTTTCAGCACATATCATGGTGGAAATACTGAACCTAACCACAACATTTCAGGTGTAGATGCTTCAACAACAAACAGCCGTTTTGGTTATGGTTTTGCTATCGGATCTAAATACATCCGTTACGACCGTGACGCAGCACATGGATTTAACCGTCATGTTCGTGTAACTGTTGTTGATGGTGGTGGACGTCCAGTTCCAAACGTAGAAGTTGATTTCTTCTTGAAACCTGCTTCAGGTGAAAAGAAACCAGAATACTTCACTGCTAAAACTGACCAATCAGGTGATGCAGAACTTCCAACAGTATTCAAAGCTGGTGAAGTGATTCAGTATCGTGTTGCTGCAACAGCTACTGATTTTAAAGAAGCAGTAGAACTTGTTGGTGAATTTACTGTTGAAGCTGGTAACGAATATGCTGGTTCATTGTACACAAATGGGCGTATTGTATTGCCATACAAACTTGATGATCGTGCAGCACAAATTGGTAACGCAACTACAGCTGCTCAATACGGTTGGGCTCAAACAGCTGAAGGTTGGAAATACTTCGAAAATGCTGCAGCTGTTAAAGGTTGGAAACAAGTTGATGGCAACTGGTACTACCTAAACGATAAAGGTGTAATGCAAACTGGTTGGGTAAACGTTAACGGAACTTGGTACTTCCTAAACAAATCAGGTGCTATGCAAACTGGTTGGTTGAAAGATGGTAACACTTGGTACTTCCTTGAATCAACAGGTGCTATGAAAGCTAGCCAATGGTTTGAAGTTTCTGGTAAATGGTACCATGTAAACGGTTCAGGTGCCCTTTCAGTAAACACAACTGTTGACGGTTACAACGTAAACGCAAACGGTGAGTGGGTATAATCCTAATACATGAAATATAAAACAGGAGAGTTATCTCCTGTTTTTTTCTTGCATTTATCTTGTATAAGTATTATAATGGTTAAAAAATAATAGGAGGTTTCCAATGAAATCAAAAGTGTTGAAAATTTTATTAGGTGCAACCTTGGCAGGCACTGCCCTTGTTGGAGCTAGAGTAACTGAAGTGAAAGCTTCGGAAACAAATGTTTATAAGACAGTTGTTTGGGTTACAAAACAGGAAGATGGTAAAGAGAAGATT
>NZ_JBKOTT010000016.1:0-10656 GCF_049737895.1 Streptococcus sp. CL8.13
ATTGACTAAGAAATTATTGGGACAAGATACAGATTTCCAACTTCCTACTGTCATTTGGCAGGACAATACAACCCCTCAGACTTGGTTATCACTTGATAACTTTGGTGACCAAGAAAACTTTGAAACCTTCTCACTTGGTCAAGAAGAGAAAGTCATTCAAAACCAGTACCCAGATAAGGATTTTGAGCGCTATGGTAAGACCTACCAGACCTTCAATACAGAACTCTATCAAGGAAAAACCAATCAGATTACTATTGACCTTCCTGTAACCAAAGATCTTCACTTGAACGGTCGTGCCCAACTCAATCTTCGTATCAAATCCAGTATAAATAAGGGGCTCTTATCTGCCCAACTGCTAGAATTTGGACAGAAGAAATACCTGCAACCTTATCCAGCTGTTTTAAGTGCTAGAACCATTGACAACGGTCGCTACCATATGTTGGAAAATCTCAACGAATTGCCTTTTCGTGAAAATACACAACGAGTCGTGACAAAAGGCTACCTCAATTTACAAAATAGAAATGATTTACTGTTAGTAGAGGATATTAAGGCAGATGAATGGATGGATATCCAGTTTGAACTGCAACCAACTATTTATAAGTTAAAAGAAGGAGATACTCTTCGTCTAGTCCTCTATACTACTGACTTTGAAATCACAATTCGTGACAATACCGCTTACCACCTGACTGTTGATCTTGAACAGTCTAGTCTTATCCTACCTTGTCAAAAGGTATAATATAACAGAGATTCAGTATGGAAAAATTTCCACTTGAAGAGTCTAACAAAACATAAACTTGGTATCAAATCCACTCTCAAAGAAGGGCTTATGATAATCCCATAACGGGAGCTTGTACAAAAGATACTAACCCCAAAAACCAACATGTGTACTCATTAATAATACTCGCTACCACACCACATGTTGGAAAATCTCTGTGAATTGACATTAATCGTAAATTCACAACAAGTCGTGACAAAAGGCTACCCAAATTGAATGATTTACTGTTAGTAAAGAACACAACAGATATAAAGCCTATTCATCTACATTCAACTAGTGACAAGTTAAAGGAAGGAGATTTTCTCCGTATAGTTCTTTATACTACTGACTTTGAAATCATCATACGTGACAATACCGCTTACCACCCGACTGACATTCTCGTTCAGTCCACGCTTTCTGTACCTTGTACAAGGAGTAACAATTTATGAACAAATCTGAACACCGACACCAACTCATACGAGCTCTTATAACGAAAAACAAGATTCATACTCAAGCTGAGCTACAAGCTCTTCTTGCTGATAACGACATTCAAGTTACACAAGCTACACTTTCGAGAGATATTAAAAGTATGAACCTTTCAAAAGTACGAGAAGAAGACAACTCTTACTACGTGCTCAATACAGGTTCTATCTCAAAATGGGAAAAACGTCTCGAAATTTATATGGAGGATGCTCTTGTCTTGATGCGCCCAGTTCAACATCAAGTCCTACTAAAAACCCTTCCTGGACTTGCTCAATCCTTTGGTTCTATCATTGATGCTTTGAGCTTCCCTGACGCTATCGCTACTCTCTGTGGAGATGATGTCTGTCTCGTCATCTGTGAAGATGCAGAAGCTGCCCAAAGATGCTTTGAAGAACTGAAAAAATTCGCTCCACCATTTTTCTTTGAAGAATAACAAAATTCCGTGTCCTGATGAGGCACGGAATTCTTTTATATTCTTTACTGAGATGGATTTTCTTTTTTAGTTCGTGCTAATCTCAGAGCACGATTTGGATTGAGACGATTAAATAGTTCTTCCAATTTCTTTTCATTCCAAACATCTGCGGCGGAAACAAAATTGCCATCCGCATCTCGGAAAGATATCGGTTTATCTCCCATATCAGTCTCCTAGTCTACAAATTCAAACTCAAATTTACCAATGCGGACCAAATCACCATCTTTAGCTCCACGCGCACGAAGGGCTTCATCAACGCCCATACCACGAAGCTGGCGAGCAAATTTCATGACTGATTCGTCACGATCAAAGTTGGTCATATTGAAGAGTTTCATGAGTTTTTCACCAGAAAGTACCCATGTCGCATCGTCATCACGACTAATTTCAAAGGCCTTTTCTTCCTCGTCAAAGCCGTAGTATGCTTCTTCTTCCATATCTGACTCGTCATAGAGCAAGAATTCTGGTGTTTTGTCTAGCAATTCAGCTGTAGCATCCAAGAGCGTTGCCAGACCTTGCTTGGTCAAACCAGAAATCGGGAAGATAGCTGGTAACTCTTCAAATTCGTCATAGTTTTCAGCCAATTTTTTCTTAAATTCTTTAAGATTTTCCTGACTCTCAGGCATATCCATCTTATTGGCTACGATAATCTGTGGACGCTCCATGAGGCGAAGATTGTATGACTCCAACTCCTTATTGATAGCTAGATAATCCTCATATGGATCACGGCCTTCACTAGCTGACATATCAATGATATGGAGGATGACACGTGTACGCTCAATGTGGCGGAGGAACTGAGTCCCCAACCCGACACCTTGACTAGCCCCTTCAATCAAACCTGGCAAGTCCGCTACTGCAAAGGATTCACCTGATTGGGTACGAACCATACCCAGATTTGGCACGATAGTGGTAAAGTGGTAGGCACCAATTTTAGGTTTAGCCGATGTAATAACACTTAAAAGGGTTGATTTCCCAACAGATGGGAAGCCAACTAAACCAACATCTGCCAAGATTTTTAGTTCCAATTGTAACTCACGCTCCTGACCTGGTTCTCCATTTTCAGAGATTTCCGGTGCAGGATTTTTTGGTGTCGCAAAGCGGATATTTCCACGTCCACCACGACCACCGTGGGCAACGATAAATTCTTGCCCGTGTTCAATCAAATCTGTTAAGACCTTGCCAGTCTCTGCATCACGAACAGTCGTACCTTGTGGCACTCGAACTCTAAGGTCCTCTGCACCACGACCATGCATCCCTTTGGTCATTCCTTTTTCACCAGAATCCGCCTTGAAATGACGATTGTATCGGAAATCCATCAAGGTACGTAGTCCTTCGTCTACAACGAAGACCACATTGCCTCCACGACCACCATCACCGCCCCAAGGACCGCCATTAGGGACATATTTTTCACGACGAAAGGCAACCATGCCATCGCCACCATTACCAGCCTTGACCTTGATCTTGGCTGTATCTAAAAACATACTCATTTTTTCTTCTCACTTTAAAAAAGGGCTGGGAAATCCCAGTCACAAAATTTTCTTGAATCTATTTTATAGATTGCTGAGGGCACCAATTGCAGTTGCAAAAATACCCAAAATACTTGCTAATAGCATAATAACTACGATAATTAAAGTTAATTTCTCAAAAAAGGTTTTTTTACGATTTCCATTATCTCCAAATGCCATTTTTCTCTCCTTCGTTACATTCTATTTTCTATTATCTTAGCATGAATTCAGCTAGTTTTCAATAGTCAGTTGATACAGGTGCTATAATCCATAAAATGATATAAGCTACAATCCCAGCTCCGTAACAGCAAGCAAGAACACCCCATATTACGCGAACGATAGTTGGATCCATATCAAGATAATGGGCCACTCCGGCACAAACACCAGCAATCTTTTTATCACGACCACTTCTCATTAATTGTTTTTTCATAACTGTTTCTCTTTCTATTCTTCATGGTCTTTCCAATAATCTCTGATGCTGATTAACTGCGTTTTTGAAGCCTTCAGCATGCGTCTAGAGCCTTTTACGGGCACAGCAACCACCTTTTGTGGAAGATACAAAACTGTTTTAAAGATACGCTGACTGACCGTATCATCTTTGGCTAAATCTTTCTGGAAGTTATTTGAAATGATGGCATCCAGATAAAACTCATGCACTCGTTTCCCAAAGTTCTCAGCTGAAATCTCGTACAATTTCTCTGATAAGGTATGCTCATTCATATCAGGCGTTGCAATCAGGGCCTCCAGAATAGCTCCAGCCAAATCATGTTCTCCATAGTACAAGGTTCCAAACATTTTATCACTGATCAGGTTGTCCAGATAAGGATTTCCATGTGCAATGACAGGTGTTCCACTGGCTAAGCTTTCCAAGTATGTCAAACCTTGCGTTTCACTTGTCGATGCCGAGATGAAGAAATCCGCCGCCTTATAGTAAAGAGCGGTCTCACTAGGAGCAATCATGCCTGTAAAGATGACGTAGTCTTGAATCTCTAGTTTCTTGGCTTGCTCTTTGAGGTCATCCAGATAAGGACCATCCCCAGCTACCACCATTTTAACCTTGTCTTCCTCTTTCAGAACTTCTGCAAAAGCTACTAAAACTGCTTGAATATTTTTTTCATAGGAAATTCTGGAAAGACTAAGCAACATCTGTTCATCATCTTGAATTCCTAATTTACTACGTAGTTCTTTTAGATTTTCTTGCTGGATTTCTGGACGCTCAAACTTGGCTAATTCAATCCCAGTAGGAATGACACGTTTTTCGACCTTGACCTTATAGTCAGATAGCAAGTCTCGGACAATCTCACTCGGGCAAACAACCCCATCCACATCATGCAGAAAACCTCTGACCAGATACTTGACCATACTAGGACGAATCAACATCCCCTTGGCAATATAATGTACATAGTCTTCGTATTGGGTGTGATAGGTATGGATGACTGGAATCTTCAATTCACGCGCAATCCAAATCCCCAACAGGCCAAGAGAAAATTCTGTCTGAGTATGGATAATATCCAGTTGATATTGTTTAGCAATTTCAAGCGCTTTGCTGAATCCTCGATAGGCAAAGCGACGATCCTTAAAAGCAAAGAAGGGAACACTTGGAATGCGGATAATTTGCCAATCTTCATAACGATTGACATCCTTATCTGTCGTCGTAAAGATAAAAACAGCGTGCCCCTGCTTTTCAAGTTCTGTTTTCAAGGTTCGAATACTGGTCGCAACACCTGAAACCTGAGGAAAATAGGTATCTGTAAATAAACCAATTCGCATAGATTACCTCACTTTTTACTTTCTTCCTAAAGCGGCTTGTTTCTCATAAAAGTCCAACCAGATTTGTAACAGATGCTCTTCAGAATACTCTCTAGAAATATTCTTAGCTTTTTCTTTCAAATCTTTTAAAGCAGCAGGATTCGCTTGATATTCCAGAATAGCTTCTTTCATCTCTTCTCTATCTGCTGTCGCCCGATAATTGCCCTCCAAAATTACCTTATAAAGATCCAAATCACGCAACATAATAGGAGCTTCACAACTAGCAGCTTCTAGGATAGTCATAGGAAAGAGTTCATTGTAACTAGGAAGCAAGAAAAGGTCCGCTAGGGCATACAATTCGCGCATCCGCTCTGGCGATACAATACCAGGAAAAATCAAATTTTTAGGGGGATTCTCCATGATTTTCTTGTAGCGTTCATAACCATCTGTCATACCACCAAAAGAGAAACCACCTGCCCAGATAAAGGTAATTTGCGGCAATTCCTCAGCCAGACGGATAAAATCGTCAATCCCTTTGCGTTTCTGAACTTGACCAGCACCTACTACGATAAACTGATTGTCACTAAGACCTAGCTCTGTACGCAGTCTCGCTACCTCTTCCTGTGGAAGAGGATGCCATTTTTCCTTGTTGACAAAGTTAGGGATATAGGTCACTTTTTCACGTGGAATACCAGCTGCCACCAAATCCTCGATAAACATAGGATTGACCACCACCAAGTGCTCCATCCGGTTGTAAAAAGAAAATACATAGCGTTTCACAATTCCCTTTAAGAAAAACGGAATTTTCAAACTCCCCTCAAGTGTATCAGGCAAGAAGTGCACATAGCCAATTTTCCTTCCTGATCGTTTCTTCTGGAAGGTTGATAAATAATAGGGGAAATCAATTGTATGAAAGTGAGTCACATCTGCCTCTATTGGAAGATTTTCTGTAACAATCAATTGGTCCTTGGCATCACGGTGAAGAAGACGAACTAATTCACGGTAGGCACCTGAAACTCCTTGTCCTGCTACTTTCTCACTTGAACTCAACATATTGATGCGTAATTTCTTTTTTTCCATAACTACTATTATATCATTTTCTTTGAATAAAATCAGCAAAAGAAAGGAGAGACTAGGGAAAAGAGAGGAAATTTCCTCGCTTTTCCAATAATCTCTCACATGCTTTTATTTGTTTACTTAATGCCTAGGGCAATGCGTGCATAGCGACTCATTTTTTCAACAGTCCAGGCTGGATACCAGACTAATTTGACCTCAGTATCCGTTACTTCTGGAACCTCTGTCATAGCATCATAAATCTGGTCTGTCAAAAGGTCTGCTAGAGGACAACCCATGGTTGTCAAAGTCATATCAATCTCTGTTTGTCCTGTGTCACCGTCAAAACGAATTTCATAGATCAAACCAAGATTGACAATATCGATTCCCAACTCAGGGTCAATAACTTCTTCCAAGGCTGATAAAATTCGTGTTTTGATGTTTTCAATTTGCTCTTCTGTATAAGCCATATTCATCCTCACTCTTAGTCTTCAATAAAATCACGAAGCGGTTTGCTGCGACTTGGTTGGCGTAGTTTTCTCAAAGCTTTAGCTTCAATCTGACGGATACGCTCGCGAGTCACGTTAAAGACTTTACCCACATCTTCAAGGGTACGCATTTTACCATCATCTAGCCCAAAACGCAGACGCAAAACATTTTCTTCACGGTCTGTAAGAGTATCCAAGACCTCATCCAACTGCTCACGCAAAACGATACGAGTTGTATAGTCCACTGGATTTTCAATCACTTCATCTTCGATAAAGTCCCCAAGGTGGCTATCATCCTCTTCACCGATTGGAGTTTCAAGGGATACCGGTTCTTGGGCAATCTTCAAGATTTCACGAACCTTGTCAGGGGTCATATCCATACGTTCAGCGATTTGTTCTGGTGTTGGATCTTGTCCCAATTCTTGAAGGAGGTTACGCTGTTCACGAACCAATTTATTGATGGTTTCAACCATGTGAACTGGGATACGGATGGTACGAGCTTGATCCGCAATAGCACGAGTGATAGCCTGACGAATCCACCAAGTTGCGTAAGTTGAAAACTTGAACCCTTTAGAATAATCAAACTTGTCAACCGCCTTCATCAAGCCCATATTTCCTTCTTGAATCAAGTCAAGAAACTGCATACCACGGCCGACATAGCGTTTAGCAATAGAAACAACCAAACGAAGGTTGGCTTCCGCAAGGCGTTGTTTAGCTTCGATGTCACCCGCTTCAACAGCCAGCGCTAACTCTTTTTCCTCTTCATTGGTCAAGAGAGGAACGACTCCGATTTCTTTCAAGTACATACGAACAGGGTCATTGACCTTAGCCGAAGTTGAACCAATCAAGTCCTCATCGCTGAGTTCTGGCTCTTCTTCAGTACTAAGAACACGCGCACTCGGATTTCCTTCGTTATCTGTGATAGAAATCCCTGCATCCTGAATTCGCTGCAAGAGATCTTCAATCCCATCAGCATCCAAGGTAAAAGGAATCACCAGACTTGCATTAATTTCATCATCAGTTGCTGTCCCTTTTTGTTTATGATTACGGATAAATTCTGCTACTTGTACATCAAATGTTGTTACTTCTTTTTGTTTTGTTGCCATTATTACTCCATTCTTCTCTTTTGGGAAATTAAACGTTCCAATTCTTCTAGGGCTGTGTCGGTATCTCCTACATGGCTCGCTTCCTGCACCTTCTTTTTGATTCTCATATTGTCCTGATTCAAGAGTGCCTTGTTTCGAGTCATTTCTACTTCACTAAGTTCCTGAGGTGACATCTCAGCAGGCAAATCCTGAGCTAAGACTTGGTACCAAGCTCTCTCAACTTCCTCTGTCTGTTCTGCTAGAACTTCTGGAGGAAGATTTCCATACTGGCCAAGCAAGTCATATAAAACCTGAAATTCAGGTGTATCAAATGAAAAGTCTTCTCGCAAACGGTAATCATTCAAAATAAGGGGAGATTCCATCATTCGATAAAGTAGATGAGCTTCTGCCCTCATAATAGCCGATAACTGCTTGGTGACAGGCATAGTGATTGACGTCGGTCTGGAAATTCCTTCCATGCGATTCTGCCTTTGCGCCTGACGACTCTCATTCACAATCTGCTCAATCTGGGCGTAATCAAAGGACGCCAAACTGTCAGCTAAAATATGAATATAGCTGTTTTGAGCAGTGATAGACTTTTCTTGAACAATCAAGGGAGCTATTTTTTCAATAAACTCAATCTGAGCTTGCAGATTTTCACTATTTTCAGGCTTATACTGGTGAATGTAAAACTCAATCGGACTAATACGAGTTTTTGTTAATAGATAGGCCAAGTCTTCTGGTCCATTTTTTTGTAGATATTCATCTGGATCCAAGCTATCAGGCATGCTGACGATCTGCACAGGCATATCACCAATTTCGTCCAGCGCTTTCAATGTCGCAGCTTGCCCAGCCTTATCGCCATCGTAAACAAGAACCAACTTCTTGGTTAGCCTTTTCAGATGCTCAACATGCTCACGACTCAAGGCTGTTCCCATAGATGCGACAGCATTTTCGATTCCAGCCCGATAGGCTGCAATGACATCCATGAACCCTTCCATCAGGTAAATCTCACTGGTTTTACCAGAAGATTTTTTTGCCCTATCCATATGATATAATTCGTAACTTTTGTTAAAAATTGCAGTCGATCGGCTATTTTTATACTTAGAAGTTTGTGAATCCGTTTTCTGCCAGATACGACCTGAGAAGGCAATGACCTTTCCCTGGTCATTTGTCAGAGGAAACATAATCCGATTGTGAAAGGTATCTACAAATTGATTAGCCTCCGATAGATAAAACAGTCCCGAATCCAAGAAATCCTCTTCACGATACTGATCAGACAAACGTTGATAGAGATAGTTTCGTTCTGGAGGTGCTAAACCAATCCGAAAATGCTTGAGCACTTCATCTGTCAAACCACGCTGATAAAGGTAGTTTCTGGCCTCTTCCCCCATGGTCGTTGTCATCAGAATAGCATGGTAAAATTTGGCAGCATCTTCGTGCATATCATAAAGAGCTTGGTGGGGTGAAACTGGCTTATGTTCACTATAAAGCGGCTTTTCAACCTCAATCCCAACACGCTGACCTAAGATTTGGACAGCCTCCATAAAGGGAACCCCTTGGTACTCCTCGATGAACTTAAAGACGTCACCTGATCGACCACAACCAAAACAGTGGTAAAACTGTTTGTCCTCTACAACGTTGAAAGAAGGTGTTTTTTCACCATGAAAAGGACAGAGCCCTAGATAGTTCCGTCCTGCCTTTTGTAAAGAAATCACATCTCCTATGACTTCCACAATGTTGGCATTGTTTTTGATTTCTTCAATGACTTGTTTGTCAACCATACACAATACCTCCATGTTATCATAGTTTACTTTATATAGTATACTTTATTTCAGAAAAAAAGTAAACCATTTCACTCATTTTCCCTACTTTATTCAAAGAGTTGATAATAATCAGAGATTTTCATTTTTGCTTTTTCTTCTTGGTTCAAATCTTGGATAATTCGTCCTTCTTTCATGACAATCAAGCGATTGCCATATTTGAGAGCATCTTCCATATGGTGGGTAATCATAAGCGCTGTCAGCTGATCTTTCTTGACAAATTCATCTGTCAACTCCATGAGTGCGACACTGGTCTTTGGATCAAGGGCTGCAGTATGCTCGTCTAACAAGAGTAATTCTGGACGCTTCAAGGTTGCCATCAAGAGACTCAAAGCCTGTCTTTGTCCACCAGATAAGAACTCAATTGGTGTATTCAAGTGTTTCTCAAGACCGTTTCCCACTTTTTCAATAGTTGCCTGAAACTCATCCTTATAGCTAGCCAGACGTCTCGGAAACAGTCCACGCTTTTCACCACGAAACTTGGCAATCAAAAGATTTTCAGCGACCGTCATACGAGGAGCTGTCCCCATCTTGGGATCTTGGAAGACTCGAGACAGATACTTAGCTCGCTTTTCTGGCGAAAACTTGGTAACATCTTCACCCAAAATACGGATGGTTCCACTGGTTAATGACAAAGTTCCTGCAATAGTGTTAAAGAGGGTTGATTTCCCAGCTCCATTTCCACCTAAAATCGTGATGAAATCCTGTTCAAAAATTTCTAAGGAAACATCATTTAAAATAATCTTTTCTTCATCAAAGCCATTTTTAACGACTTTGGTTGCATTTTTTAATTCTACAATTGCTGTCATTTGCTTAATTTGGCTCCTTTCAAGATTGTTTGCTTAAATGTTGGAATCATGAGGCAGACTGCTAAAATCACGGCGCTGTACAAACGAAGGTAACTTGTATTAAAGCCAAGCGCAATAACTGCCCACACTAAGAATTGATAAGCGATAGAACCTACAACGATAGTAACTAGACGCTCTGCTAAGCTCAAACTCTTGAAAATAACTTCCCCAATAATCAAACTTGCAAGACCTACAACGATAACCCCAATTCCTCGAGATACATCGGCATAGCCTTCTTGCTGGGCAATAAGAGCCCCTGCAAGGGCAATCACACCATTTGATAAGACCAAGCCCATAAGCTCCATGCGACCAGTATGAATCCCGAAACTTCTAGCCATATCAGGATTGTCACCTGTAGCAATATAGGCTTGTCCTAGTTTGGTATCCAAGAAAAAGAGC
>NZ_JBKOTT010000017.1:0-10211 GCF_049737895.1 Streptococcus sp. CL8.13
CTTGGGCGAGGAGCTGGTTGGGCATGTTCCCCATGACCGATGGTTCGGTTAATCATAGCCCCCTGGCCCAAACTACGGACAATAATTTCACGGTAAATCTCTTCTTCCGGTTCGATATAGTGAACATTTCCCGTAGCCAGAACAGGTTTGCCAAGACGGTCCCCAACCTCTATCAAACTCTTGATAATGGTCTGGAGCTCCTCCATATCCTTGACCTGCTCCTTGGCAATTAATGGCGCATAAATAGCCGGTGGCATAACCTCGATAAAGTCATAATACTTGGCCACCTCAACCGCCGCATCCACACCTTGGGAAACGACGGCATCAAAAACTTCACCCTCAGAGCAAGCTGATCCTAAAATCAAGCCTTCCCGATGGGCATCTAAAACCGTTCTTGGAATCCGTGGCACCCCTTCAAAGTACTTAGTATTGGATAAAGAAACCAGTTTAAAGATATTTTTTAACCCTACTTGATTCTTGACATAAATGGTAGCATGTTTAATCCGAGCTTTTTTATAAGAATCTGGACTAATCAAATCAATGTTGAGTCTAGCTAGATCGGTCACACCATGTTTCTCTGCTACTTCTTTGATAAAGATGAAAAGCAGGCGACCTGTAGCTTCCGCATCGTAATTGGCCATGTGGTGATGTTCCAAAGCCACACCAAAACGCTTGGTCAAAGGTCCCAAACCATGACGTTTATACTCAGGATAGAGGTTTCTAGCAAACTCCAGCGTATCAATAACTGGCTGGCTAATTTTAGGAAGACCATGACGCTCATAGTTGGCATTCATAAAGCCAACGTCAAAGGTCGCATTGTGGGCGACTAGGACAGTATCCTGGCAAAATTCTTGGAATTCTTGCAAAACTTGTTCCAGTGGTTTAGCATTTTTGACATGATCATCTGTAATTCCAGTCAACTCAGTAGTAAAAGCCGACAAGGGATGCCCAGGATTGATAAATTCATCAAATTCAGCAATGACATTCCCCTTGTACATCTTAGAAGCCGCAACCTGAATCAAATCATTATAGATAGCTGAAAGTCCTGTCGTTTCCACGTCAAAAACCACGTAGGTCGCTTCTGACAAGTCCATCTCCACTTCGTTATAGACGATAGGGACACGGTCCTCCACGATATTGGCTTCCATTCCATAGATTAGCTGAATTCCCGCTTTTTTGGCCGCCTTATAGCCGTGTGGGAAGGATTGAACATTCCCGTGGTCGGTGATAGCAACTGCTTTGTGTCCCCACTTAGCAGCTGTCGCAACGATTTCTTCAACCTCTGGTAGAGCATCCATGGTCGACATATTAGTGTGAGCATGAAACTCAACCCGACGCTCACCTTCTGGCATCAAATCTTTCCGCTCATAGTGAACAACTTCCTGCACATCCTGCACATTCATAGTCAAATCGCGTGTGAAGTTATTCATCTCCACATTCCCACGCACTCGGAGCCAAGAATTCTTCTTGATGAGGTCAAATTTCTGAGCCTCTTCCTCATTTTTAACCCACTTTTGCATAGAAAAACTTGAAGTGTAGTCCGTCATTTTAAAGTTGATTAAAACACGACCTGTTCTAGTCACTTTTTGCTCTACATCAAAAACAACCCCTTCAAAGACCAGACGATTTTCCTCAGTCGTCACTTCGATCATAGGAGTAATCTCCGCCTTATCTAGCTTTGGCTTAGCCGCAGCTTTTTTGGCTTGAAAATCAAAGGTTGGTTTGTCTTCTGCTGGAGGTGGTGCCATCTGTTCCAGTTGTTCCATAGCACGGAGCGCTTCCTCATTGGCAGCTTGAACAATCTGCTCATTTTCAGCATGAAAGGCTTCTTCCTGCTCTTGAGTCAGCACATCATTCTTCTCTACTTGACAGTTGAAAGTTGGAAATCCAAATTTTTCAAGTTGTTTAGCTAAATTAGGAAGGTGATTCTTCTTAAAATGTTCCTTATCAATCGCCTCTGAGCCTTCAATAAAGAGTTGATTGCCTTCAGCACGAACTTGCAGATTTTGATAAAGAGATTTAAAGCCTTGACTAGCACATGGACCCTCAGAAAAAGCCTCTCTATAATAGGCTTGCAAGAGTTGGCTTGAAAATTCTTGAGACAGAGCCTTAATTTCAAAAATAGCTTTATTACCTGTCTTAGAAAATTCCTCACTCAAACCCTTCTTTAATTCTAAAAAGATTTCAATCGGTAAAATATTAGAAAATACGAAATGAAACTCCCATACCTTACTAATTTTATGAACCACAACTCGCTCAATATCAGCCTGTGACAAAGCATGAGCCTGTCTCATTTCAGCAGGCATCCCCAATTGATTCATCAAAATTTCAAAACTATTTGACATTCATTTTCCTCACATTATTCTCCTACTATTTTACCATACTTAGAGGTGTTTTCTAAAGACAAAAGGAAGCCACTAAGTGACTTCCTTCTAGAGTGAAGACTGATTAGTCTTCACCTTTGTTTTTCTTAATGATTTCTTCTTGTACTGACTTAGGTACATCTTCGTAGTGGTCAAATACCATCATGAATGTACCACGTCCTTGAGATGCAGAACGAAGAACTGTTGCGTAACCGAACATTTCAGCAAGTGGAACGTAAGCACGAACGATTTGGCTGTTACCGTGTGCTTCCATACCATCTACACGTCCACGACGAGCAGTTACGTGACCCATAACATCACCAAGGTTTTCTTCTGGAACAGTGATTGTTACAAGCATCATTGGCTCAAGGATAGCTGGTTGTGCTGATTTAGCAGCTTCTTTAAGAGCAAGTGAAGCCGCAATCTTGAAGGCAGTTTCAGATGAGTCGACATCGTGGTATGAACCATCGTAAAGCTTAGCTTTAACGTCAACCATTGGGTAACCTGCAAGTACACCGTTAGCCATAGATTCTACCAAACCTTTTTCAACCGCTGGGATAAATTCACGAGGAACCACACCACCGACGATTGCGTTTTCGAATTCGAATCCTTTACCTTCTTCGTTTGGAGTAAATTCAATCCATACATCACCGAATTGACCTTTACCACCAGACTGACGTTTGAAGAATCCACGTGCTTGAGTAGAAGCGCGGAATGTTTCACGGTAAGATACTTGAGGAGCACCTACGTTTGCTTCAACTTTGAACTCACGACGCATACGGTCAACAAGGACGTCAAGGTGAAGCTCACCCATACCAGAGATAACTGTTTCACCAGTTTCAACGTTTGTTTCAACGCGGAATGTTGGATCTTCTTCAGCCAATTTTTGAAGGGCGATACCCATCTTGTCTTGGTCAGCTTTAGATTTTGGCTCAACCATCAATTGGATAACTGGTTCTGGAACGTTGATTGACTCAAGAATGATTTTAGCTTTTTCATCTGTCAATGAGTCACCAGTTGTAGTATCTTTCAAACCAACGGCAGCAGCGATATCACCTGAGTAAACAGTGTCAATTTCTTGACGGCTGTTGGCGTGCATTTGAAGGATACGTCCGATACGCTCACGTTTACCTTTAGAAGTGTTCAATACGTATGAACCTGATTGAAGAACACCTGAGTAAACACGGAAGAATGTCAAACGACCTACGAATGGGTCTGTCATGATCTTAAAGGCAAGAGCTGCAAATGGCTCTTCATCAGATGCTGGACGAGTTTCTTCTTCATCTGTATCTGGGTTGATACCTTTGATCGCTGGGATGTCAAGTGGGCTTGGAAGGTAGTCAATAACCGCATCAAGCATCAATTGAACACCTTTGTTCTTGAAGGCAGAGCCACACAATACTGGGAAGAATTCAACGTTGATAGTCGCTTTACGGATACCAGCTTTCAATTCTTCGTTAGTGATTTCTTCACCTTCGAGGTATTTCATCATCAATTCTTCGTCAGTTTCAGCAACTGCTTCGATCAATTTTTCACGGTATTCTTGAGCTTGGTCAAGGTATTCAGCTGGGATGTCTTCTTCAAGGATATCTGTACCAAGGTCGTTAGTATAGATTTCAGCTTTCATCTTGATCAAGTCGATGATACCACGGAAGTCATCTTCAGAACCGATTGGCAATTGGATTGGGTGTGCATTTGCTTGAAGACGATCGTGAAGTGTGCTTACAGAGTAAAGGAAGTCAGCACCGATTTTGTCCATTTTGTTGGCAAATACGATACGTGGAACTCCATACTCAGTTGCTTGACGCCAAACTGTTTCAGTTTGAGGCTCAACACCTGATTGTGAGTCAAGAACGGTAACAGCACCATCCAATACACGAAGAGAACGTTGTACTTCGATTGTGAAGTCCACGTGTCCTGGTGTGTCGATAATGTTTACGCGGTGGTTGTTCCATTGAGCTGTTGTCGCAGCAGATGTGATAGTGATACCACGTTCTTGCTCTTGCTCCATCCAGTCCATTTGTGACGCACCTTCGTGAGTTTCACCGATTTTGTGGATTTTACCAGTGTAGTAAAGAATACGCTCAGTAGTTGTTGTTTTACCAGCATCGACGTGAGCCATGATACCGATATTACGAGTTTTTTCAAGTGAAAATTCGCGTGCCATGAGGTTTGTTTCTCCTATTTATTTTTGATTTCTATTCTATTATAACATGATTTTAATAAAAACGGATAGGCAGGACCTACCCGTTCTCAATGTTTTCATGCTATTGTTGGTTTCAACTTGTAGATTTACAAATTGAATTGAACTCGGGCTAAAGTTAATTAGCCGATTTGAGCCGGAACGGGATGCTGTGTGAAAAAGATAAACTTCCTTGTATTCGTCGAATACTGCGTCAGTTTCCTATTTTCACCTTGCATCCTTACCGTTCCTAGCATCATGATTTTACCAACGGAAGTGTGCGAATGCACGGTTAGCTTCAGCCATACGGTGAGTGTCTTCACGTTTCTTAACTGCTGCACCAGTGTTGTTAGCAGCATCCAAGATTTCTTTTGCAAGACGATCTTGCATTGTGTGTTCACCACGAAGACGAGCGATTGTTACCAACCAACGAAGTCCAAGTGTTGTACGACGTTCTGGACGAACTTCAACTGGGACTTGGTAGTTAGAACCACCAACACGACGTGCACGTACTTCAAGTACAGGCATGATGTTTTCCATAGCTGTTTCAAATACTTCAAGTGCATCGTTTCCAGTAGCTTCTTTGATTTGCTCAAAGGCACCGTAAACGATTGAAGCAGCTGTACCACGTTTACCATCAAGCATAACGCGGTTGATAAGACGAGTAACTAGTTGTGAATTGTAAAGCGGATCTGGCAATACGTCACGTTTTGGAGCTCTATTTTTACGACTCATTTCTCTTTATCCCCTTTCCTTATGCTTTTGGACGTTTAGTACCGTATTTAGAACGGCCTTGTTTACGATCGTTAACACCTGCAGTATCAAGTGCACCACGGACGATATGGTAACGTACCCCTGGAAGGTCTTTTACACGTCCACCACGAAGAAGCACCACGCTGTGCTCTTGCAAGTTGTGTCCGATACCTGGGATGTAGGCAGTAACTTCGATAAGGTTGCTCAAACGTACACGAGCGAATTTACGAAGGGCTGAGTTAGGTTTTTTAGGTGTCATTGTTCCAACACGAGTTGCAACACCACGTTTTTGTGGTGAAGAAACGTTTGTTTGAACTTTTTTATGACTGTTGTAACCAACGTTCAAAGCTGGTGATTTAGATTTTTCTACTTTTGATTTACGCGGTTTGCGAACCAATTGGTTAATTGTAGGCATCTACATTCTCCTGTGTTTTTTTATTTTTGGTGATGATACACTTGGTGACAGCTATCATCTGTGTGTACTTTTGCAACATTTGTCAGCACGTCCCTGTACACTCTTGAGAGACCAAAAGTAAAAAGTACCGTCTATTATTGTAACAAAATTTTCCCTTGGTTGTCAAGATATTTTTCTTTTTTATTGTTAATTTTAGCTCTTTTGTAGTGCTCCCTAAAAAAGAAAAAGGAGGAATCCCACCCTCCTAAAATTAATATTGTTCCATTCAATCTCATCAATTTTAGACATAATGTTCAAAAAATATTATATCATCACAACCAACCAGATTCTTTCGCAATATTAGCTGCCTCTGTTCGATTGCCTGCATGTAATTTAGAAAGAATATTGGTGACATAGTTTCGGACTGTTCCGTTGGATAGATAAAGTTTGTCTGCAATTTCTTGGTTAGATAAGCCCTGAGCAATTCCCTTTAAAACTGCGATTTCTTGTTCTGTTAATGGATTGGGATGCGTCATCACCACTTCCATCAATTCAGGCGAATACTCCTTGCGTCCCTCTAGGACGGTGTGCAAGGTTTGCATTAGCTCTGCAATGTTTCTTTCTTTTAATACATAAGCATCTACTCCAGCCTTGACCGCACGTTCAAAATACCCAGGACGTTTGAAGGTCGTCACCACAACCACCTTTGTTTCAAGCTTTTCTGCTCGTATCCACTCCAAAACTTCAAGACCTATCTTAACAGGCATTTCTACGTCAAGGATGGCGATATCTACAGACTCCTTTTCTAATAGTTGGATTGCTTCTTGCCCATTCTTGGCTTGAAGGACAGACTCCACATCCGGTTGAAGCGTGAGCAATTGACACATAGCATCTCGCAACATACTTTGATCTTCTGCGACTAACACTTTCATCTACTTTCTCTCCTTATAAGGTAGTCGAACCTGCACTTCTGTCGGTTGTTTCTGACTAATTACCTTTACTTCTCCCGAAAATGGAAGAACACGATCTCGAACTGTATGGAGGTCATCCCCCTTTATAGAAGTAAAGCCACAGCCATCATCTCTCACTGTTAGAATGAGTTCTTTCTCTGTCCGTTCTAATTTCAAGTAGACTTTAGACGCTTTAGCATGTTTGATGATATTGGTCACTAATTCAAGCAAAATCATGGAAGCCGTTGACTCCAATTCCTGAGTAAGGCTAGCTGTATCTAGTTGATTAGCTATTTCCACCTCAATTCCAGCAATTTCTAACATCTTTTTCACAGTCTCTAGTTCGGATGTCAAAGTTCTAGACTTAAGATTTTCCACAATGGTTCGCACTTCACGCATTGATTCTTTGCTAATTTGCTGTATTTCTCTTAATTCCTTTTCCACCTGTGGGTAAGCCTCCATCTGAAATAACTGCAAGGCTAAATCTGTCTTGACACTCAGCATAGCAAAGGTATGTCCCAAGCTATCATGCAAATCTTGACCGATACGACTGCGTTCATTTTCAGCAAGCAAGAGATTTATCTGGGCATTTTGCTTAGCCTGCGCTTCTTTCAAATCCTCCACAATACGAATCCGAACCAAGCCAAAAGTCATCAAATCGACAAAAGCAAGAATTACAAGTAGATAGAATAGAAACTCAACTTCGATTCTCTGAAAAATCAACAGTTGGCCCACAACAAGGACTTGAGCAAGAAGAAAAGTCCAGACATGTAAAGACTTTAAACTACGTACGCCAAAATGATAACTTAAGAGGTTAGAAAGGAAAAAGAAGAACCAGATATAATTAACAGCAACAAAGGCAGTATTCCCAACTACATAAGTCAGCATGAGACCCCAATATAGCCAAGATAGGCGCTGGCTCTTAGTTGTTAAAACACCCAAATACGCCACTACAAATAGAATATCAACCAATAAATGCCAGACAGGAAGCCACCCAGTCACTACAGGTAGGATGGGGAAAATCATAAAAATCAAACTTGCCCAAAACATATAGTGTATGCTTTTTAGTCTTTCAAACATTAAGTATTCTCCTTATGACCTTGAAGGTAAATGGTCAAACCAAACAAAACTGCTGAAAAAACAAGTAGATAAACTGTGGCTGATAGATTGATGCCACCCTCGTTTAAGAAAGCCTTGAGCAACTCCATCAACTGATAAGTTGGTAGGCACTTCCCGATTGCTTGCATCCAGTCTGGAAATAAAGAGATGGGCATCCAGAGTCCGCCTAAAACAGCCAAGCCTAGATAGAGAAGATTACCCACGACAGACATCAGCTGACTAGAAGGCAAGAGTGTCAAGGTTAATCCAAGCGCTACAAAGGCAACACTTCCTACTATCAGCAAAAGTGCAGCCCCAATCCAGCTTCCTAGAGACATATCCACACCTCTGACCAAGTGCCCAACTGAGAAAACAACCAGGATTGAGACCAAATAATCAACCATCATACTTGTTATCTTTGATAGATAATATTCTACCATATTTACTGGAGTATGGCGTAATGTTTTCTGCCAATTGTTGATTTTATCGGTATGTAAAACAGCTGGGAATGAAAACATAGCTGTCGACATCATGGAAAAGGCTGTCATGGAGATGAGGTAATCACGCATAAAATTCGCGGGCCCACCTGGTGTGTCCTGGTACATGCCAGAAAAAAATAAATAGAAGGCTGTCGGCATCCCTACGGATAACAGATAATAGACTAATTGTCGTTTGGTCAATAGAAATTCTATCTTGTTTAGTGCGATCCATCGTTTCATCTTAGTCATCTCCCTTTTGTGTTTCTTCAAAGATTGTATCCAGCAAGCTACGATTATTGACTTCAATTTCTTGAATCCTACATCCTGCCTGAACTAATAGTTCCCAGAAAGCGTCCGCTTCGCGTGTGACTACTTGTAGAGCATCTTGTTTTTGTGACCAGTTTTCAACCAAGTTAGACTGCTCAATGACTTCCTTGTATGCTAGAGGAAGGATAAAATGCTTTTCAATTCCCTCACTACGCATGGCTAGAGGCGTCGTATCACGAATCAACTCTCCCTTATTCAAGACCAAAATCCGGTCCGCTGTATGCTCTACCTCTTCGATATAATGGGAGGAATAGAGAATGGTAACTCCCTTAGCTTTTAGTTCCTGAACAATTTCCCAAAAGCGTTGACGAGTTGAAGTATCCATGGCAGCAGTTGGTTCATCTAAAAAGACAAGCTTTGGTCGCCCAATCAAGGTCAAGACAAAAGAGAAGAGACGCTTTTGCCCGCCTGACAATTTTTCTGCGAATTGCTCTTTCTGATGCTGGTCAAACTGCAATAGTTGATCGATTTCCTGGTTGCTCAAGGGATTTGGATAAATACTTTGAAAGAAAGCAATCAACTCTTTGACCTTTAATTTCTGAACGATGACATTTTCTTGAGGGAGATAGGATCTTGTGTAGTCTAACTGAGAACTCGTCACTGGCAAGCCTTGGATGGATACTTGATCGCTTGTGACCCGTTTATCTCCAAGCAAACAGTCCAAGAGTGTGGTCTTCCCAGCACCATTGGGCCCAATCAAGGCGACGCATTCACCTTCAGCTATCTCAAAGGAAATATCCTTCAAAATAGCCTTGCCCTTGATGTTTTTATTTAGGCTTTCTACCTTAATCATGTTCATGATATTCTCCTTTCAACCACTCCTTTCCCATAGGAAAGGCGATAAAAATCATAAATCCCAGTCCCCAGGCACCACGGATGAATTGGTGAAGGAAGGCTTGATCAAACCAACCTGTAAACATTTCTACCAACCATACCACTAGTGATAGTCCAATAAAAAGATAGAGAAACGCTTTTTTCATTTTTCAAACTCCTTTTTCACATCTGAGACTAATTTCAAACCTTCTCGGATAAGCCAGGACATCATTCCAAATCCTGCAAATAGCTCCCAAGGAAAATGATAGAAATCTTCATCCAATCCTGAGAACATGAGATAAGTCATGACTCCTGCTGCTACTAAACTCATTGCGACAATTACTTTATGTTTCATTTTTTCTTCCTCCACTTGATACATCTAGTATAATTCTTTGAAGGTAGAATCACTAGAAGCTTCTGTCATGAGGAGATATGACAAATGTCATTAAAAATTCTGTTCAAAACAAACAAGATACACTATACAATAAAACACAAGTAGAAAAATCTAAGGCAGCCTCCTCAAAAGAAATATCAAACCCCATTCACACTATAATGTAAACTAATACTTATCTAAACTCGTAATAGCAGCAATTTTTATAACATTGAAACATATATTATAGGTTCAACAAAAACTCTTCTATTACTTTATTAAGAATTAATAAGAGTTATAAAATCTATTAAATTTCAATGTGTATAATTAACTACAGTATTTATTAAACAAGACAGGAAACAAAAAAGTATACGCGATCAAAATGAATTACTGAAATTCAAAAAAGAGAGAAGCAAACTGATTCTCTCTTAATGTATATAATATCTAGTTAAACAAAAAAGATACGCTTACGTATCTCTGTA
>NZ_JBKOTT010000018.1:0-9802 GCF_049737895.1 Streptococcus sp. CL8.13
TATCGACGTGTTCAAGAGGGTTGTCAAGCTTGGTTAGAACGTTTAGAAAAGGAGAGTGAAGGTGGAAAATCTTAAGAATTTTTACGAAAAGTATCGTGTCTATCTGACTCGTCCACGTTTAGAGCTTTTGGCAGTAGTTACGATTGTTTTTTGTGCTGTGCTCGTCTTTTTTCTAAATATTCCCGGAAAAGGTGTTCTAAAGCTTGATAATGGAACCATTGTTTACGACGGTAGTCTTGTCCGTGGTAAAATGAATGGCCAAGGAACCATCACCTTCCAAAATGGAGACCAATATACAGGTGGTTTCAACAATGGAGCTTTCAACGGAAAAGGTACCTTTCAATCTAAAGAAGGCTGGACCTACGAAGGTGATTTTGTAAATGGTCAGGCTGAAGGACAAGGAAAACTAACAACAGAACAAGAAGTCGTTTATGAGGGGACTTTTAAACAAGGCGTTTTTCAACAAAAATAAGGCCTCCTTATCAAAGGAGGTATTGTTAGTATCAAAAAGTAAGCGCTTACCTGCAAATTCCTTTCTTTCCAAGCCCCCTTCCAAGTAAGTTTGTGAAATAAAAAAATTTGAAATAAATTTCACAAACTTTAAAGAAAAAACTTGATAAGTAAAGAAAACAATAAAAAATTCACAAACAATAAAAAATTCTTTGTGAAATGTCTATGAAACTGTTTACAAAGTTAAAATAATACGTTATAATTAACTTGTGAAAAAATTAACAAAGGATATCGATCCTTGAAAGCTATGGAGGAAAATATGGCTGATAAAAAAACTGTGACACCAGAAGAAAAGAAACTCGCTGCTGAAAAGCATGTCGACGGCTTGGTGCAAAAAGCTTTAGTTGCTCTTGAGGAAATGCGTAAACTCGACCAAGAACAGGTCGACTACATCGTAGCTAAAGCGTCAGTGGCAGCTTTGGATGCCCACGGAGAATTGGCTATACATGCCTATGAAGAAACAGGACGTGGTGTATTTGAAGACAAAGCAACTAAGAACTTGTTTGCTTGTGAACACGTAGTAAACAACATGCGCCACACTAAAACAGTTGGCGTTATCGAAGAAGACGATGTAACAGGTTTGACTCTTATTGCTGAACCAGTTGGCGTTGTTTGTGGTATCACTCCAACAACAAACCCAACATCAACAGCAATCTTTAAGGCTTTGATTTCATTGAAGACACGTAATCCAATTGTCTTTGCCTTCCACCCATCAGCTCAAGAATCATCAGCTCATGCAGCTCAAATCGTTCGTGATGCTGCGATTAAAGCAGGAGCTCCTGAAAACTGTGTACAGTGGATTACTGAACCATCTATGGAAGCAACTAGTGCGCTTATGAACCACGAAGGTATTGCAACAATCCTTGCAACAGGTGGTAATGCCATGGTTAAAGCGGCTTACTCATGTGGTAAACCAGCTCTTGGGGTAGGTGCCGGAAACGTTCCAGCTTATGTTGAAAAATCAGCTAACATCCGCCAGGCTGCACACGATATCGTCATGTCTAAATCATTTGACAACGGTATGGTCTGTGCCTCTGAACAAGCGGTTATCATTGATAAAGAAATTTACGATGAATTTGTAGCAGAGTTCAAATCATATCACACTTACTTTGTAAACAAAAAAGAAAAAGCACTTCTTGAAGAATTCTGCTTCGGCGTGAAAGCAAACAGCAAAAACTGTGCTGGTGCAAAATTGAACGCTGACATAGTTGGTAAACCAGCAACTTGGATTGCAGAGCAAGCAGGATTTACAGTTCCAGAAGGAACAAACATTCTTGCTGCAGAATGTAAAGAAGTTGGTGAAAACGAGCCATTGACTCGTGAAAAATTGTCACCAGTTATCGCAGTTTTGAAATCTGAAAGCCGTGAAGATGGTATTACTAAGGCTCGTCAAATGGTTGAATTTAACGGTCTTGGACACTCAGCAGCCATCCACACAGCTGATGAAGAATTGACTAAAGAATTTGGTAAAGCTGTTAAAGCTATTCGTGTTATCTGTAACTCACCTTCTACTTTCGGTGGTATCGGGGACGTTTACAATGCCTTCTTGCCATCATTGACACTCGGATGTGGTTCTTACGGACGCAACTCAGTTGGGGATAACGTTAGTGCCATTAACCTCTTGAATATCAAAAAAGTCGGAAGACGGAGAAATAACATGCAATGGATGAAACTTCCTTCAAAAACATACTTTGAACGTGATTCAATTCAATACCTTCAAAAATGTCGTGACGTTGAACGTGTCATGATCGTTACTGACCATGCCATGGTAGAGCTTGGTTTCCTTGATCGTATCATCGAACAACTTGATCTTCGTCGCAATAAGGTTGTTTACCAAATCTTTGCTGATGTAGAACCAGATCCAGATATCACTACAGTTGAACGTGGTACTGAAATCATGCGTGCTTTCAAACCAGATACAATCATCGCTCTTGGTGGTGGATCTCCAATGGATGCTGCTAAAGTAATGTGGCTCTTCTATGAACAACCAGAAGTGGACTTCCGTGACCTTGTTCAAAAATTCATGGATATCCGTAAACGTGCCTTCAAATTCCCATTGCTTGGTAAGAAGACTAAATTCATCGCGATCCCAACTACATCTGGTACAGGATCTGAAGTAACGCCATTTGCCGTTATCTCTGATAAAGCAAACAACCGTAAATACCCAATCGCTGACTACTCATTGACACCAACTGTGGCAATCGTAGACCCTGCCTTAGTATTGACAGTTCCTGGATTTGTAGCTGCTGATACTGGTATGGACGTATTGACTCACGCAACTGAAGCTTACGTATCACAAATGGCTAGCGACTACACTGACGGTCTTGCGCTTCAAGCTATCAAACTTGTATTCGAAAACCTTGAAAGCTCAGTTAAGAATGCAGATTTCCATTCACGTGAGAAAATGCATAACGCTTCAACAATCGCTGGTATGGCCTTTGCCAATGCCTTCTTAGGTATTTCTCACTCAATGGCCCATAAGATTGGTGCGCAATTCCACACAATCCACGGTCGTACAAATGCAATCTTGCTCCCATACGTTATCCGCTACAACGGTACACGTCCAGCTAAGACAGCAACATGGCCTAAGTACAACTACTACCGTGCAGATGAGAAGTACCAAG
This sequence comes from Streptococcus sp. CL8.13, assembly GCF_049737895.1. The sequence continues at coordinate 3,135 of NZ_JBKOTT010000018.1, forward strand.
ACATCGCTCGTATGCTTGGACTTCCAGCTTCTACTCCAGAAGAAGGTGTGGAATCTTACGCAAAAGCTGTCTACGAACTTGGTGAGCGCGTAGGTATCCAGATGAACTTCAAAGCACAAGGTATCGACGAAAAAGAATGGAAAGAACATTCACGTGAATTGGCCTTCCTTGCTTACGAAGACCAATGTTCACCTGCTAACCCACGCCTTCCAATGGTTGACCATATGCAAGAAATCATCGAAGATTCTTACTATGGCTACAAAGAAAGACCAGGACGCCGTAAATAATTGTTATCAGCCTAGAGGCAGGAATTTCCTGTCTCTTTTTTGTAAAATTGAAAGATTGAAAATAATTTTTAGCTTTTCTATTTTCACTTTTCATTTTAAAAGGAAACCGGTAAATGACTAGGTAGACAAAGAAAGACAGCAGTATAGGCTTTCAAAGGAGAAAGAAAAATAAGTGAGGTGTAGACAAAAAACAACGCCCGTACTTGCAATTCAACTCAAATAGTTATATAATAGGTTTGTTGAAAGGTGATTTGTAGTGATTCAAGTTACTCTTTTCACAATAAAAATTTCATGATTTTCATAAGGAGGAAATCACTAATGGTAGTTAAAGTTGGTATTAACGGTTTCGGACGTATCGGTCGTCTTGCTTTCCGCCGTATCCAAAACGTAGAAGGTGTTGAAGTTACTCGCATCAACGACCTTACAGATCCAGTTATGCTTGCACACTTGTTGAAATATGACACAACTCAAGGTCGTTTCGACGGAACTGTGGAAGTTAGAGAAGGTGGATTTGAAGTTAACGGTAAATTCATCCGTGTTTCTGCTGAACGTGATCCAGAACAAATCGACTGGGCTAACGACGGTGTAGAAATCGTTCTTGAAGCTACTGGTTTCTTTGCTAAGAAAGCAGCTGCTGAAAAACACTTGCACCCAGGTGGAGCTAAGAAAGTTGTTATTACTGCTCCTGGTGGAAACGACGTTAAAACAGTTGTATTCAACACTAACCACGATGTTCTTGATGGTACTGAAACAGTTATCTCAGGTGCTTCATGTACTACAAACTGCTTGGCTCCTATGGCTAAAGCTCTTCAAGACAACTTTGGTGTTGTTGAAGGATTGATGACTACTATCCACGCTTACACTGGTGACCAAATGATCCTTGACGGACCACACCGTGGTGGTGACCTTCGCCGTGCTCGCGCTGGTGCTGCAAACATCGTTCCTAACTCAACTGGTGCTGCAAAAGCTATCGGTCTTGTAATCCCAGAATTGAACGGTAAACTTGACGGATCTGCACAACGCGTTCCAACTCCAACTGGATCAGTTACTGAATTGGTAGCTGTTCTTGAAAAGAACGTTACTGTTGATGAAGTGAACGCAGCTATGAAAGCAGCTTCAAACGAATCATACGGTTACACAGAAGATCCAATCGTATCTTCAGATATCGTAGGGATGTCTTACGGTTCATTGTTTGACGCAACTCAAACTAAAGTTCTTGACGTTGACGGTAAACAATTGGTTAAAGTTGTATCATGGTACGACAACGAAATGTCATACACTGCACAACTTGTTCGTACTCTTGAATACTTCGCAAAAATCGCTAAATAATTCATGAGTCGATAAAAAGCAAGGCCTATTGGTCTTGCTTTTCTTATATGGAAAAATGGATGACACAATCATCCATTCTTTTTTAATTCTCTTTCGAAAGTATCTGAAAGTGCATTGAAGCTTAATTTCTCTAATGTAAGCGGATGGGTAAAGGACAGTCGAAAGGCGTGGAGCATAAGCCGACTTGTTTTTGATTTACTATTATAGAGAGGGTCACCCAGGATAGGAAGATTATGATGCGAAAGGTGCACACGAATCTGATGGGTTCGCCCTGTCTTTAGCTTGCAACGAACCAAGGAAGTTTTGTTTGGAAATTGCTTTAATCTGCTTACATGTGTTTCAGCATATTGTCCATTTTTTGTATCAACTATTCGCTTTCTGCGATCATGGCGATCACGTCCAATTTTGTCTTTGAAAACAAGTTCTTTGCTGTTGATATGTCCGTCGACCTGTGCCCAATATTCCCTAGAAATCTCTTTTTTCTCCAGTAAGCGATTGAGAATAGGCAGGATAAAAGGATTTTTGGCAAAGAGAACCAAACCACTGGTTTCCATGTCCAGACGATGAACGACATAGCAGGTTTGGCCAACATAGGCACTGACATGGTTAAGAAGGGCGATTTCGTTTGGCTGATTACCATGCGTTTTCATCCCCTCTGGTTTGTTGACAATAATCAAGTGTTGATCTTGATAAACCTCTTGAACGAGGTCAGGATTGCCCCAAGGGATTTCTTTTTCGGGATAATCTTCCTTGTCAAAAGTTAACTGGCAAATATCTCCAGGATTCACCACCACGTTCCAGCGAACTTCTCGCTGATTAATCAAAATGTGTTTCTTGATTCTCAAAAAATGACGGATTTTTCTAGGGATGAGGAGTTGTTCCTCAAGTAATTGCTTTACCGTCATTTGAGGTAGAGAGTCTGGTAATGTAAATGTGAATTTCATACAGATATTGTAACAAAAAAAGCCCTATTTTGATAGGAAATAGCTAAATTCTTGTCTTCCTATGATGAAGATGATAAAATAAACGCATGAAATTAGATAAATTATTCGAGAAATTTCTTTCTCTTTTTAAAAAAGAAACAAGTGAACTAGAGGACTCTGATTCTACTAGCTTACGTCGCTCTCGTAGTGATCGAAAAAAATTAGCCCAAGTAGGTCCAATTCGAAAATTCTGGCGTCGCTATCATCTAACAAAGATTGTCCTTATACTAGGTTTGAGTGCAAGCTTGCTAGTTGGAACCTATTTGTTTGCTGTAGCCAAGTCAACCAATGTCAATGATTTGCAAAATGCCTTGAAAACTCGAACTCTCATTTTTGACCGTGAAGAAAAGGAGGCTGGTGCCTTGTCTGGTCAAAAAGGAACCTATGTTGAATTGACTGATATCAGTAAAAATTTGCAGAATGCCGTTATTGCGACAGAAGACCGTTCTTTTTATAAAAATGACGGGATTAACTATGGTCGTTTCTTCTTGGCTATTGTAACTGCTGGTCGTTCAGGTGGTGGTTCTACTATTACCCAACAGCTGGCTAAAAACGCCTATCTGTCACAGGATCAAACTGTTGAGAGAAAAGCGAAAGAATTTTTCCTTGCTTTAGAATTAACCAAAAAATATAGTAAGGATCAAATTCTAACCATGTACCTTAACAACGCTTATTTTGGAAATGGTGTGTGGGGTGTAGAAGATGCGAGTAAGAAATACTTTGGAGTTTCTGCATCAGAAGTGAGTTTAGATCAAGCTGCTACTCTGGCAGGGATGCTCAAAGGGCCGGAACTGTATAATCCCTTGAATTCTGTAGAAGATTCTACCAATCGGCGCGATACTGTCTTGCAAAATATGCTTGCAGCGGGTTACATTGATAAAAATCAAGAAACCGAAGCTGCAGAAGTTGATATGACTTCGCAATTACACGATAGGTATGAAGGAAAAATCTCAGATTACCGCTATCCTTCTTACTTTGATGCGGTGGTTAATGAAGCTGTTTCCAAGTATAATCTAACAGAGGAAGAGATTGTCAATAATGGCTACCGCATTTATACAGAGCTGGACCAAAACTATCAAGCAAATATGCAGGTTGTCTATGAAAATACAGCTCTATTTCCTAGGGCAGAGGATGGAACATTTGCTCAATCAGGAAGTGTAGCTCTCGAACCGAAAACAGGTGGAGTTCGTGGAGTTGTCGGTCAGGTTGCTGGCAATGATAAAACTGGATTCCGGAATTTCAACTATGCAACTCAATCAAAACGTAGCCCTGGTTCTACAATTAAGCCTTTAGTTGTTTATACGCCTGCAGTTGAAGCTGGCTGGGCTTTGAATAAGCGGTTGGATAACCATACCATGCAGTATGACAGCTATAAGGTTGATAACTATGCAGGGATCAAAACGAGTCGAGAAGTTCCTATGTATCAAGCCTTGGCAGAATCGCTTAATCTGCCTGCTGTTGCCACTGTTAATGACTTGGGTGTTGACAAGGCTTTTGAGGCGGGCGAAAAATTCGGACTCAACATGGAAAAGGTCGATCGTGTTCTTGGTGTAGCCTTGGGAAGTGGTGTCGAAACCAACCCTCTGCAAATGGCTCAAGCATATGCTGCCTTTGCAAATGAAGGTTTAATGCCGGAAGCTCATTTTATTAGTAGAATTGAAAATGCTAGTGGTCAGGTCATTGCGAGCCATAAAAATTCACAAAAACGGGTGATTGATAAGTCTGTAGCTGACAAGATGACCAGTATGATGTTGGGAACATTTACAAACGGAACAGGTATTAGTTCATCACCTGCAGACTATGTCATGGCAGGAAAAACTGGAACAACTGAAGCTGTTTTCAATCCTGAATACACAAGTGACCAGTGGGTAATTGGTTATACTCCGGATGTAGTGATTAGTCACTGGCTTGGTTTTCCTACCACTGATGAAAGCCACTATCTAGCAGGATCTACTTCAAACGGTGCAGCCCATGTCTTTAGAAACATTGCCAATACCATTTTACCTTATACGCCAGGAAGTACCTTTACAGTTGAAAATGCGTATAAGCAAAATGGAATTGCACCAGCCAATACAAGAAATCAAGTACAGAGTAATGAAGAAAATCAGGCGGATAATAGTCTTTCTGATATTAGAAGTCGTGCACAAAATCTGGTAGATGAGGCTAGCCGTGCCATCTCGGATGCTAAAATTAAGGAAAAGGCTCAAACGATATGGGATTCGGTAGTCAATCTATTTCGTTAAGATGCTTGTCAAAGCCTAGCTTTCTTGTTATAATAGATAAGATGGAGGCGTTATGGCATTAAAAAAAGCAAGCCTAGCTTGTGCGGTTTGTGGTTCGAGAAACTATTCAATCAAGATCAGCGGAAACCCCAAGCCAACACGACTAGAAGTAAATAAATTTTGTAAACATTGTGGTAAGTACACTACACACAGAGAAACGAGATAGGAGAGAGCGATGCGTTTTATTGGAGATATTTTTAGACTTCTTAAAGACACAACATGGCCAACTCGCAAGGAAAGCTGGAGAGATTTTCGTTCTATCATGGAATACACTGCTTTCTTTGTTGTGATTATTTATATTTTTGACAAGTTGATTGTTTCAGGTTTGATTCGATTTATTAACATTTTTTAGAAGACCTGTGGAGTTATTCACGCTAGAAATCTTCTATTATGAAAGGAAGTATCATGGATAGTTTTGATAAAGGATGGTTTGTCTTACAAACCTATTCTGGTTATGAAAATAAGGTAAAAGAAAATCTATTACAACGTGCACAAACCTACAATATGTTGGATAATATTTTACGTGTTGAAATTCCAACACAAACAGTGCAAGTTGAAAAAAATGGAAAGAGAAAAGAAGTAGAAGAAAATCGCTTTCCAGGTTATGTTCTTGTGGAAATGGTGATGACAGATGAAGCTTGGTTTGTTGTTCGAAACACACCAAACGTTACAGGATTTGTCGGATCTCACGGAAATAGATCAAAACCAACTCCATTATTGGAACAAGAAATCCGTGATATCTTGATTTCTATGGGACAAACTGTACAAGAGTTTGATATTCATGTTGAAGTTGGTCAAACTGTACGTATCATTGATGGTGCTTTTGCAGACTATACTGGTAAGATTACAGAGATTGATAACAATAAAGTGAAGATGATTATCTCTATGTTTGGTAATGACACAGTTGCAGAAGTAAACCTAAACCAAATTGCAGAATTATAACCCTGAGAGAGGCATGTCCTCTCTTTTTTGTGCAGTTGAGACGGTGTAGGGAACAGAACGGAGAAAAGAACCGAATTAGCTTTTTTATTTGTTAGACTGTATCTAGAAAGGGGGACGTTATGTTTAAAGAATTATATGAAGAAGTCCAGGGGATTGTATATAAGTGTAGAAATGAATATTACCTTCATTTATGGGAACTATCGGATTGGGACCAAGAGGGGATGATTTGCTTACATGAATTGATTAGTAGAGAAGAAGGAATAATAGAAGATATTCCTCGTTTAAGGAAATATTTTAAGACTAAGTTCCGGAATCGAATTCTAGACTATATCCGTAAGCAAGAAAGTCAGAAGCGTAGATATGATAAAGAACCCTATGAAGAAGTAGGTGAGATTAGTCATCGTATCAGTGAGGGAGGTCTGTGTCTAGATGATTATTATCTCTTTCATGAGACACTAAGAAATTATAGAAGCAAACAAAGTAAAGATAAACAAGAAGAGTTAGAACGCATCTTAAGACATGAACGCTTCCGAGGGCGTCAAAGAGTATTAAGAGACTTACGTATTGTGTTTAAAGAGTTTGATATCCGTACTCGGTAAGAAGCTATGCAAAAAAAAGAAAAAAACATAAAAAGTTTAAAAAGTAGTTGACAAAGTTTGAAAAGTCGGTATAATAGTAAGAGTTGAAAATAACAGCTCTGGTCCGTTGGTCAAGGGGTTAAGACACCGCCTTTTCACGGCGGTAACACGGGTTCGAATCCCGTACGGACTATGGTATGTTGTGGTGTGGAACACTTGATGAAAAAAGATTAAAAAAGTTTCAAAAAAGTGTTGACAAGCGAAAGC
>NZ_JBKOTT010000019.1:0-9684 GCF_049737895.1 Streptococcus sp. CL8.13
CCTTGAGCTTCAGCGATTTTCGCATAGTCAGCATTAGGGAAGTCACAACCAAACAAGTGTTTGTTTGTGTCTTCGTATTTGTCCTTGATGAAGGCATATTTACCATTTGAGAAGACAACGTTGATAACTGGAAGGTCGTATTGAACGTTTGTGATAACGTCTGGGTAGCACATGTTGAATGCACCGTCACCCATGATGTTCCATACTTGGCGATCTGGATTGTCTTTCTTAGCAGCGATACCACCAGGAAGGGCAATACCCATTGTCGCAAAGAGTGGAGATGTACGCCACATGTTCTTAGGTGTCATGTGAAGGTGACGAGTAGATGTTTGAGTAGTGTCACCTACGTCGATTGAATAGATAGCGTCTTGATCAGCATGTTTGTTGATTGCATTGTAAACTTGATACAATTGCAATTCACCCTCAGTTTTACCTTCGAGTTTGTTCATGTAATCACGCCAGTTTTGGTTGTTCTTAACGTTTGCACGCCACCATGGAGTAGATTCAACTGGATTCACTTTGTCAAGGATTGCTTTCGCTGCTTGACCTGCATCACCAAGGATTGAAGCGTCTAGGGCATGACGTTTACCAAGTTTGTAAGGGTCAATATCCACTTGGATGAATTTTTCAGTATTCTTGAATGCTTCGTAAACTTCAGCAAATGGGAAGTTTGAACCAAGGAAAAGAACTGTGTCTGCTTCAAAGACCACTTCGTTGGCTGGTTTCCAACCAACACGGTAAGCAGAACCTGTCAAACCTTCATAGTTCCATTCGAAAGCTTCAAAGTTTTTACCAGTTGTGATGATTGGTGCTTTGATTTTACGTGACAATTCAGTAATCACTTCACCAGCTTTAACACCACCGTAACCAGCATAGATAACTGGACGTTCAGCATTGTTCAAGATTTCAACAGCTTTGTCGATTTCAACTTCGTTCAAAGCAGGAGCGATGAATGAACGTTCGTATGAACCTGAACCGTAGTATGAATTTTCGTCGATTTCTTGGAAACCGAAGTTTACTGGGATTTCAACAACAGCTGGACCTTTTTTAGAAACTGCAGCACGGCAAGCTTCGTCGATTACTTTTGGCAATTGCTCAGCGTAAGCTACACGTTTGTTGTATACAGCGATACCGTTGTACATTGGGTTTTGGTTCAATTCTTGGAAAGCATCCATGTTGAGTTCGTTAACTGGACGTGATCCAAGGATTGCTAGGAATGGAGTGTTATCCATAGCTGCATCGTAAACACCGTTAATCAAGTGAGTCGCACCTGGACCACCTGAACCAACTGCAACCCCGATTGAGCCGCCGAATTTAGCTTGCATAACCGCTGCAAGAGCACCTGTTTCTTCGTGACGAACTTGCAAGAAGCGGATATCTTTGTCTTCAGCCAAAGCATCCATCAATGAGCTGAGTGTTCCTGATGGGATACCGTAGATTGTGTCTACGCCCCATGTTTTCAATACATTAAGCATTGCTGCAGATGCAGTAATTTTCCCTTGAGTCATAATGATAACTCTCCTTCAAATATTTTTAAATCTACTAAAAAAGGTTTCATATAGTTTTTGAAAACGTTTCAGTAAATTTTTACACTACTAATTTATCACATTTATTTTGACTTTACTAAGAATCTGCTCAGAAGTTTTTATTCTCTATTACAGTACAGTTTAAAAACGTTTTTAGTTTCTGTTTTATAATAAAAAAAGCGAGCAAGCCCGCTTTTAATCTATTTTACTAAAGTTTAGTAAGAGTGAACTAGTCAGAACAGATACAGAACTAAAGGCCATGGCTAGACCTGCCAGTTCTGGATTGAGGGCCAGTCCAACACCTGAAAAGACTCCTGCTGCAATCGGAATTCCGGCGACATTGTAGATAAAGGCCCAGAAAAGATTGAGCAGAATTCGATTAAAGGTTTTCTTACTCATGTCAAAGGCACGAACCACTCCTAAGAGGTTATTAGTTGTCAACACCAAATCTGCTGACTCGATGGCAATATCTGTTCCAGCTCCCATAGCAATCCCCACATCTGCTACACTAAGGGCAGGAGCGTCATTGATACCGTCCCCAACAAAGGCTACTTTGCCAGCCGCTTGTAGTTTATGGATTTCATGAGCTTTTTCTTCTGGCAAGACACCTGCAATGACCTCTTCGATTCCGATTTGATCTGCAATAGCACGCGCCACACCTGCATTGTCTCCTGTCAGCATGACTGTTTTAAGACCTCGTTTTTTCAACTGACTGATGGCAAGCTTAGCATTTTCCTTAGGAATATCTTGCAGGGCAAGCAAGCCTTTGATTTCATTCTCAACAGCCAAGAACACAACTGTCTTAGCTTCTTTTTCTAGTTCTTCTAGTTTTTCTTGATAAATGCTAGAAATATCCATGCCATCCAGCATTTTAGCATTTCCAAGCAAAACTTGTTTTCCATTGATTTGCCCTGAGACACCTTTTCCGTGCAAGGCTTGGAAATTTTCAACAGTTTGAAGCTCAAGTCCAGCTTCACTCGCTCGTTTCACAACGGCTTCAGCCAGTGGGTGTTGAGAAGCTTCTTCCAAGGAAGCTGCCAATCCAAGCACTTCTACTTCGTCGCCGATGATATCTGTGACCACAGGTTTCCCTTCAGTCAAAGTTCCGGTCTTATCAAAGACGATAGTTTGAACTTTCTGGATTTCCTGTAGAACCGTTCCATTTTTGAGGAGAACTCCCATCTTGGCACTGCGACCTGTCCCCACCATAAGGGCTGTCGGTGTTGCAAGTCCCAATGCACAAGGGCAGGCGATAATCAAAACCGCCACTCCGTAGAGAAGAGAGGACACAAAGCTAGCTCCAAGCACGACCACACTATCCCTGAGCAAGACGAACCAAACCCAAAAGGTCACAATCCCTAAAATGACAACTGCTGGGACAAAAATCCCTGAAATCTTATCCGTCAAATCCTGAATCGGCGCACGACTTGTCTGAGCTTTCTTCACAAAATCCACAATCTGAGCCAAAACAGTCTCTGAACCAACTTTTTCTGCTCTAAAAACAAGTGTTCCACTATTATTGATGGTTGAACCAATGACGGTATCTCCAACTGTCTTGTCCACAGGCAGACTCTCACCTGTCACCATAGACTCATCAATACTAGAGATACCTTCTACTACGACACCATCAACCGCAATCTTTTCACCGGGACGCACTCGAATCAGGTCACCTACCTTGACTTGCTCCAAAGGGACTTGAACATAGTTATCCTCACGCAAGACTTCTGCAGTTTTAGCCTGCAAGTCAAGTAATTTCTCCACAGCTTGGGAAGTATTTTTCCGCATTTTCTCCTCAAAAACGGCTCCCATAAGAACGAAGAAGAAGATAAAGGCAGCACTTTCAAAGTAAACGGGGAGGCCAGCGAAGAGGGCAACTAAGCTATAGAAATAGGCCACTAGGGTTCCCAGAGCAACCAAGGTATCCATGTTGGCATTGTGCTTTTTAAAACTAGCCCAAGCACTTTGGATATAAGGACCACCTGCTACTAGCATAATCGGTGTTGTGGCTAAAAAGGTGCCCCAACGCATGACTTGGTGACTAATTCCTCCTGTCGACATCCCAATCATGAGGATCACAAGAGGCACAGTAAAGATACTAGTAATCCAAAAACGCTGTAAAAGTGATAGAGATTTTCGAGTCTTCTCAACAACTGTATAACTTCCCTTTTGCATCTTCATACCACAAGAAAATTCATGTTGACCTAATTCTTGAGGTGTAAAACGAATGACTTTCTCCTCATCTACGCCGATTGGTTCCAAGATACCTTCTTCTTCAAACAGAATTTCCTTGTAACAGTTTGAAGGAGTTGCTCGATGAAAGGTAATCTCAGCTGGAATCCCTTTTTGAAGCTGTATATGAGCTGGATGGTAGCCTTTGTCTGCCGTGATACGGATTTTTTGAACACCATTTTCAAGACTTGCTTTTACAATTTCAGTCATATCATTCTCCTATTCTACAATCATCTTGCCGTGCATCATATTCATGCCACAAGAGAAACCATACTCTCCAGCCTGCTCAGGCGTGATTTCCACTACATACTCTTCACCCATTGGCAGGTCCGCATGTACACCAAAGTCTGGAAAAACAATTTGGTCCAGACAGGGTGAAGGGTCCTTGCGGTCAAAGACAATGCGGGCTGGCACTGATTTCTTGAGGATAATCAACTCAGGCGTATAGCCCCCCATGACATCCACTCGAATCTCTTGGTAGCCGTTTTTTTGCTGGGCCTTTTGTCCAGATTTTTCAGGCTTTTTGAAAAACCAAAACAAGATAAAGGCGATAAGGGCAATACAAATAATGGTTACAATGCTATTTAACATGACGTCTCCTTTACATACAATTACATTTTACTTCTGTTACAGCGCTTGATTTCTTCTCAGAAATCACAGCTTCCAACTCTTCCAAGTCAGCCTGAGTAAAATCACATTCAGCAATCAAATCAGCCAGCAAGTTCTTAATCCTACGGGAACAAACCTTGTCCTTGATATCTTGGACAAGCAAATCCCGACTTTGGTCTAGAGTTAAAAGAGCTGAATAAACAAAGGACTTACCTTCTTTTCTTCGAGTCAGGCACTCTTTCTCAACCAAACGAGCCAAAAGAGTTTGAATGGTCGACTTGGACCAGTCAAATCTCTCCGCCAGAACCCTGATCAAATCCATACTGGTCTGCTCTCCTTGCATCCAAATAATCTTCATGACCTGCCATTCTGCATCTGAAATCTGCATAATCACACCTCCAAAATCTACATTTGTCAATTACAATTATCAGTATACTCTTAAAATCTACATTTGTCAACTATGAAATTAATCTTTTCTTTGAAAAATTGAATTTTAACCCTATGATAAAGGATTTGCAGTCAAATCTTACTATATAAACTATGAAAATATGCTATACTAAAGAAAAAAGAAAACAACCACTAGGGGTGCGTAAAGCTGAGATTAACAACTGTTAGACCCTTTGACTCAATCTAGGTAATGCTAGCTGATGGAAGTGGAAATGATAATGGGGACTAGCAGTCTTCTATTGCCTTCCTGAAACGGACTAGCTTGTTCTTAAGAATACAAACTTCAGTTGGTTGGGAGGTTTTAGATGACTTATTTACCCGTTGCTTTGACCATTGCAGGGACTGACCCTAGTGGTGGTGCTGGCATTATGGCTGATTTAAAGTCGTTCCAAGCTAGAGATGTCTATGGAATGGCCGTTGTGACCAGTCTTGTCGCTCAAAATACCAGAGGCGTTCAATTAATCGAGCACGTTTCTCCTCAAATGTTGAAAGCCCAATTGGAGAGTGTCTTTTCTGATATTCCACCTCAGGCTGTAAAAACAGGGATGTTGGCAACTACTGAGATCATGGAGATCATCCAGCCCTATCTTAAAAAGCTGGATTGTCCCTACGTCCTTGACCCTGTTATGGTCGCAACAAGCGGTGATACCCTGATTGATACCAGTGCCAGAACTTACCTAAAAACAAATCTACTTCCCCTTGCAACTATTATTACACCCAATCTTCCTGAGGCAGAAGAGATTGTTGGTTTTTCAATCCATGATCCTGAAGACATGCAGCGTGCCGGTCGCCTGATTTTAAAAGAATTTGGTCCTCAGTCTGTTGTCATCAAAGGAGGCCATCTCGAAGGCGGTGCCAAGGATTTCCTCTTTACCAAGGAGGACCAATTTGTCTGGGAAAGTCCACGAATTCAAACCTGTCATACACATGGTACTGGATGTACCTTTGCTGCAGTGATTACTGCTGAACTAGCCAAGGGGAAAACCCTCTATCAAGCAGTCGATAAAGCCAAGGCCTTTATCACGAAAGCCATCCAAGACGCCCCTCAACTCGGTCATGGTTCTGGCCCAGTTAACCATACAAGCTTTAAAGATTAAGAAAAACTCTCTAGTTCCCACTTTAAGGGAATTAGAGAGTTTTTATACTCTTCGAAAATCTCTTCAAACGACGTCAGCTTTATCTGCAACCTCAAAGCTGTGCTTTGAGCAACCTGCGACTAGCTTCCTAGTTTGCTCTTTGATTTTCATTGAGTATTAATTAGAAAATAATGTCATCCAACTTTGTCAAAAAGGCTTGCGTTTTTGTCTCTATATCTTCTGTCTGCATCAAATCACGCACTACAGCTACACCAGCTATGCCAGTGCCCATAAGTTGGTCAATGTTCTCTGATGTCAAGCCGCCAATAGCAACTACTGGAATAGCGACCCTTTGGCAAATTGTTTTCAAAGTTGAAATCAGGGTGATAGGCGCATTTTCCTTGGTGGTTGTTGGGAAAATGGCTCCTGTTCCCAAGTAATCGGCACCTCCTTCTTCTGCCTCAAGGGCTCTTTTTACAGTTTTAGCTGTGACACCGAGGATTTTTTCAGAACCTAGGACTTTGCGGGCAACCGAAACTGGTAGTTCATCGTCTCCGATATGCAGACCAGCAGCATCAACTGCAAGACAAACATCCAAACGATCATCGATTATCAGGGGTACCTGATAGGCATCTGTTATTTCCTTGACTTCTTTTGCCAGTTGATAATATTGATTGGTTGTGAGATTTTTTTCTCGTAATTGGACTATGGTAACCCCTGAACGGCAAGCCCTCTCAATCTTTTCAAGAAAGCTTTCCAAGGAATCTTGGTAGCGATTGGTTACCAGATACAGTCTAAGCGCCTCTCTATTCATAAACATCTCCTTTGATAGCATCTAGCCAGTTTTCATCTCTTTTGAGGAGCGAAAGCTGATTGAGTACTTGGTAACGAAAATCTTCCAATCCCATTCCTTGAACAACTATTCTCTCAGCAGAGATATTGAGATAAGAAACCGCTAGGCAAGAAGCTTCAAAGCTAGTCTTTCCTTGGCTGAGAAAAACGGCTGTCAAGGCTCCAACCAAGTCTCCTGTCCCTGTTATCCAGTCTAATTCTGCACAGCCATTTCCCAGTACAGCGACCTGATTCTTCGAAACGTTGAGGTCCTTGGGGCCTGTGACTAAGAATGACATACCTGGATAAAGCTGACACCAGTCTTTCAAGACTTGAAGTAAATCCTCAGTTTCTTGATCTTTAGCACTCGCATCGACCCCAACGCCGTGGTGTTTTAAGCCAACAAGACTTCGAATTTCCGACATGTTTCCTTTAAGGACCGTAGGTATATAGTCTAAAAGGTCTTTAACTAAGCTCTTACGAATGGGTGACGCTGATACGCCAACCGCATCTACTACCATTGGGAGACCAGCTTGAGCTGCATAAGAAGCTGCCATACGGATTGCTTTTTCCTTCTCAGCTGACAAATGCCCCAAATTGATGAAGAGTGCCTGGCTTTGCTTAGTAAAATCAAGAACCTCACGAGGGTCATCTGCCATGACAGGTTTGCATCCCAGAGCCAAAATCCCATTTGCTAACATCTCACAAGAAATCTCATTGGTAATACAGTGAATGAGGGAACTAGAGCCTATAGGAAAAGGATTTGTAAATGCCTGCATCAGTCTATCCTTTCACCAAAGAAATATCCCTGCACTTTTTTAAAGAATTCCTGCTTGATTAAAAATCGAAAGGCAATAAAGGAAATCGCTGTACCAATCAAGGTTGCTCCGAAAAATCGAGGAGTGTAGATAAACCAGCTAAGCTTAGCAGCTGATCCTGTAAAGAGTACCATAACAGGATAGGAAACAATAGAACCAATAATACCTGTTCCCAAAATTTCTCCCAAGGCAGAAAAGTAAAATTTTCGACCATACTTATAAAAGAGACCTGCTAGAAGGGCTCCAAAAGTCGCTCCTGTGAGAGCTAAAGGTGGAATCCCTTGAGTCGTCATACGGATAAAGGCTGTCACTGTAGCCATAACCAAGGCATAAACAGGTCCCATCATGATTCCTGCTAGAATATTGACTACACTGGACATCGGTGCCATTCCCTCAATCCGAAAGATAGGCGTAAGGACTACATCAAGGGCAATCATCATGGATAAAATGGTTAATTTGTGAACTTGAAGTTGGTGGTTTCTCATTTTCTATTTCTTCTCTTTTTCTAAGGACTGCAAATCACTCGTCCATGTTTGATGTTGGTAAGCCATCTCCCAAAACTTGGCTTCCATGTGGACACTTCTGTGGAAGGCCTCTAGCATTTTTTGTTTGTCCGTCTCGTCACTTTCTCGATAGAGCTGATTTACCAAAGCTTCTTCCTCTCGAATCTGCTGCTCCAACTCATCCGTAATATAAGTTTCAATCCATTGTTGGTAGAGAGGATTTGGTGATGGTTTAAGATTAAGTGATTTGCCTATATCATGATATAGCCAAGGACAAGGCAGCAAGCTCGCAAAAGCAATGCCCAAGTTTGGCTCTTCAAATTGACGATAAATGTGAGAGATATAATGATAGCAGGTTGGAGCGATTGGATGTTGCTCCATTTCCTGATCGCTGATTTCCAATTCCTTGAAAAATTGTTGGCGGATAAACAACTCACCCTCCACTAGACTCTGAGCATTTTGTTTCAAGAGTCTTTTCATCTCTTGGTTTGAAGTCTTATCAGCCAAAAGGTGATAGATTTCTGAGAAAGCCTTCAGATAGTAGGCATCCTGAATCAGGTAATAGCGGAAAATGGACGGGTCTAAATTTCCCTCTTGTAATTGTAAAATAAAGGGATGATGAAAGGAGGCCTGCCAAGCTTCCTTGGATAATTCCATCGCAATATCTGTAAATTCCATAATAACTCCTTTATAAAAATAAACTGGTTTGAAGCAATAAAAAGAAAAGCAGGTAGATTAATTTTGTTTTTTTAGAAATATAAAAGATTCGATAGCTATTCTCCACCTGTGCATGTTCGTCATATCCATGCGCCGACATAGCTCTCAGGTAAAGAAGGCGCCACCTAAAGACTGTCATCAGAACCTTGCTGTAAATCAAAGGAGACCAAACATGCAGTTCTTGACCACGTAATAGGCAAGCTTCTTTGAGGGACTTGATTTCTTGCTGAATAAGGGGAAAGGAATTGAATACCACAATTAAGGCATAAGCCCAAGACCGTGATAACCCCTTTTGAGCCAAGTACAAGAGAAGCTCTTTTAGGGAAATAGAGGAAACAAAGACAAGTCCGATACAAACTGTCACAAAGGCCCTCGTTCCAAGCATAACTGCCTGCGAAGCATCTCCATGTAACTGAACTGCCCAATAGTTGGCCAAAGATGGCAAAATGGCAAGTAGAATCATCCAAGCCAACATCTTAAATCGACGGTAATAGAGCATAAAGAGAATACAAAATGCAACTACCGAGAGATTAAGAGCAATCGAAGGAATAAAAGATGTTTCCAAGGATAAAATCAGCAAGAAGAGACTGATAATCGGTGTCTGGGTTGCTACTTTGACCATACTATCTCACCTCCCTTTGAGCATTGCTACTCTGAGATGTGAGTGGTTGGGTGATAGTCACTTCTTTCACATGACTGAGTCCCTGACTAGTCATCTCAATCCAATAATCAACCACAGAGATCAAGGGATCTAAACGATGGCTAATGACCAGAAAACTTCTTCCTTGATTTCTCTCCTCCACAATCCACTGGCAAAAATAATGGCAAGCTCTATCATCCAAGCCTGCAAAAGGTTCATCTAGCAAGATCACAGAAGCCTTGCTAGTCAAGATGGTCAAGAGCTGAAGAATCTTTTGCTGGCCACCAC
>NZ_JBKOTT010000020.1:0-9393 GCF_049737895.1 Streptococcus sp. CL8.13
AAATCCACAATTGCTAGCCCTCTTCGAATTGCGTTTGAAGCAATACAAAGAACTTATTGAGTAGTCAACAATTGCAAATCTGAAATTTCTATAAGAAAAAATATCAAATATGCGATTTTCTAAAATAAGCTAATTTTCGTGTTATACTATCCTTGTAAAACATTTGAAGCAAATCCTAGGTCGCAGAAGTGGTTTACAAGAAGAAAACGATTGAAGGAGTATAAAAGATGTTAAATTTACAATTTGCAGAAACGATGGAATTGACAGAAGCTGAGTTGGAGAAGATTTACGGTGGAGATCTTGTGTATGTTGGCAATATCCCAAGCGGTGCATGGGGAGGGTTCGGGACACCTTGGTCAATCACTAATTTCTGGGAGAAAAATTTTAACCATGATTCTTCCACTGTTAATCGTCGTCGTTGATATTTAAAGCCCTTGCTTTTGTTTGGGTTAGGGCTTTTTTTATTTTATAGTATAGGAGAAAATAGAATGAAAAAGATAATCTCACGCTACTACTTTATTATAGCTATTCTACTAGTTGTTGCTGACCAGTTCTTCATTCGTTTGCTTTTACATAGCGATCTTGCTGCTGGTTTATCCGACTTTGCCTATTATTTGTCGGATATGCTGTTAAATTTTCTTGTGGTTCTGCTTGCTTTTATTGTTATGGTTTGGTCAGGGAAATGGCAGAAAATTAACAGTAGAAAATTTAAAGGTTCCTATCTTTTCTATTCCTTCCTAGCTCTTCTTGCTTTTGTTGTTTGGAATTTCGTCACCTTTTTTCTTTTTCCGCCTACCAAAAATGCAATTTCTTATCAACTGGATGTTCCTACTTTTACAGGAGCTACAGCATTTTTGATGTATTTTTTCTATCCTGTGATTGCAGGTCCCATTTTTGAAGAGATGATTTATCGTGGATTAGTGATGACAGCTCTGGAAAAAGGAAAGAAGTGGGGACTAGATGTGCTTGGCTCAGCTATATTATTTGGAATCTTACACATTAGTGGCCATGGTTGGGTCTTAACAGACTTTTTTGTATATATGGGTGGTGGTCTCATATTTGCAGTCTTGTTTAGAGTGACAAAGTCTATTTATTGGCCTATTGGGCTGCATATAGTCTACAATGGCATTGGTCAGATTTTGATGTTACTGTAATTTTGGTTGTTAGTAGTATCGCAGTCTATCCTTGGGGAAAGCTTCCCATTTGAATTTAAAAAGGAGTTGTGATGAAAGTATTTCTTCAAAATAGAAATTTTAGGCAATTAACCATCAACCAGTGGATTTCAACGGTTGGGGATACGATTTTTTATCTGGCTTTTTTGAATTATGTGGCAGATGCGTCTTTTGCCCCTTTGGCGATTTTACTTATCACGATTTCAGAAACCCTTCCTCAAGTTCTGCAAATCTTTCTGGGAGTTTTGGCGGATTTTCAACATCATCGTGTCCTAAAATATACAATGATTAGTTTTGCAAAATTTTTGCTTTACTCTATCGTTTCTTTATCACTTTCAGGGCAGTCCTTTTCCTTGTTATTAGTAGCATTTATTTGTCTGATTAACCTCTTATCTGACACATTGAGTTATTTTTCAGGCGCCATGCTCACTCCGATTTTCATTAGAATTATTGGGCAAGACCATCTGGCAGAAGCTATTGGATTTAAACAGTCAACTGTTAGTTTAGTGAAAACAATCAGTAATATTCTAGGAGGAGTCTTACTAGGTATTCTATCTATCCAGTCTATTTCCTTACTGAATGCTCTGACCTTTTTAATCGCATTTTTAGGTATTCTTTTCATAAAAACAGACCTCTTGAAAGTAGAAAAAACGATTAGCTATCAAGAAGGACTCTCTGTAAAATCCTTTTGCCAGCATCTGCTCCAATCATCAAAATTGATATGGAATATGAATAAGGTGCTCTTGGTTTTGTTTATTATCTCTATTAGTCAAGCAGTGATAAATGTTACAGTTCCTGTTTCTACTCTGTTTTTGAGGAATCAGCCCTTTTTGAATTTACAAACAGGTCAATCTCTTGCCTTGTTATCCACCCTTGAATTGTCAGCCCTTATTGTCGGAAGCCTTGTGAGTGGCTATCTGAAGAATACAATCTCCATAAAACTAGCCCTATATGCCTCGCTTATTATCCAATTACTCCTTTTAGTTGGCTTTGTGGCAGTTCGTTTTGACTGGATTCTTATCTTTAGTGCCTTGGATGCCTTTTTCGCAGGTATCCTCTCTCCTCGATTACAGGAACTCATTTTTAAACAAATACCTGAGGAGTCAATGGGAGCAGTTCAATCCTCTATCGGTGCCATTACAGTTGTTTTACCTAGCTTATTTACAATAGCTTTGGTAACCATTGCTACTAGCTTTGGAACTCTGGCAGTTAGCTTTGTTTTATTGCTATTTCTTCTAGCTGCCTTTATCATACTCTTGAATATCCGTGAAAACATTTAGCGAAGAATGTGTATATTATATGTTTGAGACTGGATTCCAGTCTGTTTATGATGGCTACAATCAGCAGACTGTTAAATTTTTGAGAAAGTTGCTTGACATTTCAGACCAATCGGTTTATAATCAAAAAATGTAGAGATAAATACATGAGAAAAGAAGAAAAAACAAGACTACGAAGAGAGAAAATCATTACCGCTGCTTTGTTTGAATTTGCTACAAAAGGCTATCAAGGTTTTGTCATCAATGAACTTTGTAAAGTGGATGGTATTTCCAAAGGAGTTTTGTATCATAATTTTTCAGGGAAATCAGACCTCTATCTAACTTGTTTTTAGGAGAGTTTTGAGAAAGCTTTGGCAGTGTTTCTGGGGGTGGAAGGTCAAGTGCCCTCCTTAGCTGATTATATGGAAAGACGTCACCAATTTTATCAGCAATACCCAGAACATAGCCACATTTTCTTTGAGGCAATGATTGCGACACCAGAAGAATTGGAAGCAGACATTGCACCACAGAAAGCTATCTTTTTGGACTTGAATGAACAAGTTTGTCAAAAACTTATATCAGAATCCAAAAGCTATCTTTTTGGACTTGAATGAACAAGTTTGTCAAAAACTTATATCAGAATCCAAACTGAAAGAGCATATTGATGAGAAACGAGCTATGGACTATCTGCGATTGATTCAGGATGTGTTTCGTTCCTATTATTTAACTGTTTCGTCAGATAGCAGTTTGCCTGACTTGGTTTCAGGATATGAACATCAATTATCACAGGTTTTGGATATGATGATTTATGGAATACTAGAGGAAGATTCCTCTAAAAAAGGAGAAAAATAATGTCGAAAATTTGGAAATGGTTGTTACTAATTGCGGGTATTTTTGCAGTTTTTGTAGGTTTTAATATGTTTGCACATCCTCTTATTAGCTTGGCTTCCATGACTTTCTGGTTTGCACTTGTATTTGCAGTTCAAGGGATTTCTGAGATTGTACAATACTTCAAATCAGAAGAAAAGCATGGCTGGAATTTATTTGGAGGAATTGTTACCCTCATCCTCGCTCTTACCTTGTTCTCAGGTAGCTTTATTGAAATGGTAACATTTGTACCATTTATCATTTCTTTATGGGCCTTGACAAATGGTATTACAAAAACTATCGTTGGTTTCAAGGTTCGTAAGACGGATAAATCGGTAGGTACCCCTCTAGTTTGGATGGGGATTTTAGGAATCGTAGCAGGTTTAATCATGATGGGACACCCATTGATGACCGGTCTCTATATTAGTTACACCATTGCCTTTGTCTTTATTTATCAAGGTATTGTGGCAATTGTTCAATTCTTCAAGATTAAATAAGAATAAAATGGAGTCTGTCTGATTACAATCAGCAGACTTTTTTCTCTTTCCTGAATGTGTTATAATAGTCCATGCTATGGCTGGAGCCTTTTCAGCCTACTTATACTCTTCGAAAATCTCTTCAAACTGCGTTAGCTTCTATCTGCAACCTCAAAACAATGTTTTGAGCAACCTGTGGCCAGCTTTCTAGTTTGCTCTTTGATTTTCATTGAGTATTATTAAGACAATATGAGGAGAAAGATGAAAGAAAAAGGATTTTGGGAGGGGGCGCAGGCGGCCATGCCAACGGCCCTTGGTTATGTCAGTATTGGCTTGGCCTGTGGGATTATTGGTGCGCCCTATGTGACACCTGTTGAGATGGGCTTGATGAGCCTCTTTGTTTATGCTGGGAGTGCCCAGTTTGCCATGTTGGCACTGATTGCGGTTCAAGCACCTGTGGCAGCTATTGCTATGACGGTCTTTTTGATTAATTTGCGTCTCTTTTTGTTGAGTTTGCATGCGTCAACCTATTTCCGTCATACCAGTCTCTGGCAAAATATCGGTATGTCTAGTCTCTTGACGGATGAGACTTATGGCGTTTTGATGGGCGAGTTAGCCCATACAGACAAGGTCAATCCGATGTGGATGCACGGAAACAATCTCAACAGCTATGTGGCTTGGTTTGTGGGAACAGTTGTCGGAACGGCTCTGGGTGGTCTGCTGCCAAATCCAGAAATCTTTGGCTTGGATTTTGCCCTGGTTGGGATGTTCATTGGAATTTTTGCTTCGCAATTCCAGATTATGCAAAGACGGATTCCTGTCCGCAATCTGCTCATTATCCTAGCAGTTGTTGCGGTGTCCTTCTTTTTACTCTTAACAGTGGTGTCTCAGTCGCTAGCTGTTCTGTTTGCGACCTTGCTAGGTTGTACAATGGGGGTGGTTTTAGATGGTCAGTAAGTATCTTTTATTAGCAGTTATTTTCTCTGGCTTGGTGACTTGGATTCCCCGTATGATTCCCTTCATCTTGGTCAAGTATAAGGGCTTGCCTGCAATCGTTGAGCGTTTTTTGAAATTCTTGCCTGTTTCTATTATCTTTGCCTTGATTCTTTCAAGCGTAGTGACAGGCAAGGTTGGGAGTCTTCCTCAAATCAAATGGCTGGACTTCTTAGCAGTCTTTCCAACGGCTTGGGTAGCCTTTCGCTACCGCAATCTAGTTGGAACAGTTCTCTTTGGAGTGGTCTTAACTGCAGTCTTGCGTTTGGTCTTTTAATACTCTTCGAAAATCAAATTCAAACCACGTCAGCGTCGCCTTACCGTACTCAAGTACAGCTTGTGGCTAGCTTCCTAGTTTGCTCTTTGATTTTCATTGAGTATAAATTAGCCATAAAGAAAACCTATCACAGAGATAGATATCATATAATGGCGGAAATGCTCTTTTTCTGTTAAGATTATAAGGTATTCTATTTTGGAGGAAATGACATGAAAAAAATCGTTAAATACTCATCTCTTGCTGCCTTAGGCCTTGTTGCTGCAGGTGTTTTAGCAGCTTGTTCAGGTGGTGCTAAGAAAGAAGGAGAAGCAGCTAGCAAGAAAGAAATTATCGTTGCAACCAATGGCTCACCAAAACCATTTATCTATGAAGAAAATGGTGAATTGACTGGTTACGAGATTGAAGTCGTTCGCGCTATCTTTAAAGATTCTGACAAATATGATGTCAAGTTTGAAAAGACAGAATGGTCAGGTGTCTTTGCTGGTCTTGACGCTGACCGTTACAATATGGCTGTCAACAATCTTAGCTACACTAAAGAACGTGCGGAGAAATACCTATATGCCGCACCAATTGCCCAAAACCCTAATGTCCTTGTAGTGAAGAAAGATGACTCTAGTATCAAGTCTCTCGCTGATATCGGTGGAAAATCGACAGAGATTGTTCAAGCTACTACATCAGCTAAACAGTTGGAAGAATATAACAAACAACACGCAGATAACCCAACTATCCTGAACTATACTAAGGCAGATTTCCAACAAATTATGGGACGTTTGAGTGATGGACAATTTGACTATAAAATTTTTGATAAAATCGGTGTTGAAACAGTCATCAAGAACCAAGGTTTGGACAACTTGAAAGTTATCGAACTTCCAAGCGACCAACAACCTTACGTTTACCCACTTCTTGCCAAAGGTCAAGATGAGTTGAAAACATTTGTAGACAAACGTATCCAAGAACTCTACAAAGATGGAACTCTTGAAAAGTTGTCTAAACAATTCTTTGGAGACACTTACCTACCAGCAGAAGCTGATATTAAATAATTTTTTGAAATCATCCATTCTGAATCAGGTGGGTGATTTCTCAATTTTTAAGTATATAGTTTTAAACTATATATCTGATTATCTAATAACAATTTGTGAAATCAAACAAATTGTGAGATACTAGTACGGTATTATTTTTAAGGAGAAAGAATCATGAAAATTAAAAAATGGCTTGGTGTAGCAGCCCTTGCTACAGTCGCAGGTTTGGCTCTTGCAGCTTGCGGAAACTCAGAAAAGAAAGCAGACAATGCAACAACTATCAAAATCGCAACTGTTAACCGTAGCGGTTCTGAAGAAGCTCGTTGGGATAAAGTTCAAGAATTAGTTAAAAAAGACGGTATTACTTTGGAATTTACAGAGTTCACAGACTACTCACAACCAAACAAGGCAACTGCTGATGGCGAAGTAGATTTGAACGCTTTCCAACACTATAACTTCTTGAACAACTGGAACAAAGAAAACGGAAAAGACCTTGTAGCGATTGCAGATACTTACATCTCTCCAATCCGTCTTTACTCAGGTTTGAATGGAAGTGACAACAAGTACACTAAAGTAGAAGACATCCCAGCAAACGGAGAAATCGCTGTACCAAACGACGCTACAAACGAAAGTCGTGCACTTTACTTGCTTCAATCAGCTGGCTTGATTAAATTGGATGTTTCTGGAACTGCTCTTGCAACAGTTGCCAACATCAAAGAAAATCCAAAGAACTTGAAAATCACTGAATTGGACGCTAGCCAAACAGCTCGTTCATTGTCATCAGTTGACGCTGCCGTTGTAAACAATACCTTCGTTACAGAAGCAAAATTGGACTACAAGAAAGCACTTTTCAAAGAACAAGCTGATGAAAACTCAAAACAATGGTACAACATCATCGTTGCGAAAAAAGATTGGGAAACATCACCTAAGGCTGATGCTATCAAGAAAGTGATCGCAGCTTACCACACAGATGACGTGAAAAAAGTTATCGAAGAAACATCAGACGGTTTGGATCAACCAGTTTGGTAATAAGAAACAGGGAGGTGGGAGAGAAAATTCCACCTCTTGCTTTTGTATAGAGCATGGATTGTAAAGAAGACTATAGGTTCATAGAAAGGTAGAGAGAATATGGTTTTTCCTAGCGAACAAGAACAGATTGAAAAATTTGAAAAGGATCATGTGGCCCAGCATTATTTTGAGGTTTTGCGTACCTTGATTTCTAAGAAGTCGGTCTTTGCCCAACAGGTGGGGCTCAAAGAAGTTGCTAACTATCTGGGTGAGATTTTCAAACGTGTTGGGGCTGAAGTGGAGATTGATGAGACTTATACGGCTCCCTTTGTCATGGCGCATTTCAAGAGTTCGCGTCCAGATGCTAAGACTCTGATTTTCTATAACCACTATGACACTGTGCCAGCGGATGGGGATCAGATCTGGACAGAGGATCCCTTTACTCTTTCAGTGCGCAATGGCTTCATGTATGGGCGTGGGGTTGATGACGACAAGGGTCATATCACAGCTCGTTTGAGTGCTTTGAGAAAATACATGCAGCACCATGATGATTTGCCTGTCAATATCAGTTTTATCATGGAGGGAGCGGAGGAATCGGCTTCAACAGACCTAGATAAGTATCTAGAAAAGCATGCGGATAAACTCCGTGGTGCAGATTTGTTGGTCTGGGAACAAGGGACCAAGAATGCCTTGGAGCAGTTAGAAATTTCTGGTGGAAATAAGGGGATTGTGACCTTTGATGCCAAGGTAAAAAGTGCGGATGTGGATATCCACTCTAGTTATGGAGGAGTTGTGGAATCAGCTCCTTGGTATCTCCTTCAAGCCCTACAGTCTCTTCGTGCCGCAGATGGCCGTATCTTGGTTGAAGGTTTGTACGAAGAAGTTCAAGAGCCAAATGAACGTGAATTGGCCTTAGTGGATACCTATGCCCAACGAAATCCAGGGGAAATCAGCCAGATTTATGGTTTGGAATTGCCTCTCTTACAAGAGGACCGCGCAGCCTTTCTAAAACGTTTCTTTTTTGAACCTGCTCTCAATATCGAAGGGATTCAGTCAGGTTATCAAGGACAAGGGGTTAAAACGATTTTGCCAGCAGAAGCCAGTGCTAAGCTAGAGGTTCGTTTGGTTCCTGGTCTAGAACCGCATGATGTTCTGGAAAAAATTCGGAAACAGCTAGACAAAAATGGTTTTGATAAGGTAGAATTATACTATACCTTGGGAGAGATGAGTTATCGAAGCGATATGAGCGCGCCAGCCATTCTCAATGTGATTGAGTTGGCCAAGAAATTCTATCCACAGGGCGTTTCAGTCTTGCCAACTACAGCTGGAACAGGGCCTATGCATACGGTATTTGACGCCCTAGAGGTACCAATGGTGGCCTTCGGTCTAGGAAATGCTAATAGTCGAGACCACGGTGGGGATGAAAATGTGCGAATCGCCGATTATTACACCCATATTGAATTAGTAGAGGAGCTGATTAGAAGCTATGAGTAGAGATATTATCAAGTTAGATCAGATCGATGTGACTTTTCACCAAAAGAAGAGAACCATCACAGCGGTCAAGGATGTGACCATTCACATCCAAGAAGGGGATATCTACGGAATCGTTGGATATTCTGGAGCAGGGAAATCAACCCTTGTACGGGTGATTAATCTCTTGCAAAAACCATCTGCAGGGAAAATTACCATTGATGACGATGTGATTTTTGATGGCAAGGTGACCTTGACGGCCGAGCAGTTGCGTCGTAAACGTCAAGATATTGGAATGATTTTCCAGCATTTTAACCTGATGAGCCAAAAGACAGCAGAGGAGAATGTAGCCTTTGCCCTTAAACACTCTGGACTCAGCAAGGAAGAAAAGAAGGCTAAAGTAGCCAAGTTATTGGACTTGGTTGGCTTGGCAGACCGTGCTGAAAACTACCCTTCACAACTATCTGGAGGGCAAAAACAGCGTGTGGCCATTGCGCGTGCCTTGGCAAATGATCCAAAAATCTTGATTTCAGATGAGTCAACTTCTGCCCTTGATCCTAAGACAACCAAGCAGATTTTGGCCTTGTTGCAAGATTTGAACCAAAAATTAGGCTTGACGGTTGTCTTGATTACGCATGAAATGCAGATTGTCAAAGACATTGCCAATCGTGTGGCAGTCATGCAGGATGGGCATTTGATTGAAGAGGGCAGCGTCCTTGAAATCTTCTCAGATCCTAAACAGCCTTTGACTCAAGACTTTATCTCAACAGCCACAGGAATTGATGAAGCTATGGTCAAAATTGAGAAGCAAGAAATCATACAACATTCACCCGAAAACAGCCCCCCAATACAACC
>NZ_JBKOTT010000021.1:0-9038 GCF_049737895.1 Streptococcus sp. CL8.13
ACAATCAAGGGGCGATCTGTTTGTCAGGAAACCACGAGTATATGTTTCTGACTTGGCTCGATAACCCAGAAGAAAGTTATGACCACTATCGTCGTAATGGTGGAGATACAACTATTAACTCTATCCTAGGTCGTCCCTTGGATGCCCCAGTTGATGGAGTAGAAGATGCCCAGCGTGTTGCTACTGAAGCGGCAGATTTGGTCGAATTTATTCGTCAAATGCCATTTGTGGTAGAGACAGACAAGTATATCTTTGTTCACGCAGGTATTGATTTGACCTTGGATGACTGGCATGAAACCACAGATTATAAAAAAGTCTGGCTCAGAAAACCATTCCACGAAGCAGAAAATCATACTGGGAAAACCATTGTCTTTGGACATACACCGGTCTATGGTTTGTTAAAGCAAGAGCGTGGTACTGCTGAGCTTTGGACTACAGAAGATGGCAAGATTGGAATGGATGGAGGAGCTGTTTATGGTGGTGTCCTTCATGGGATTGTCTTTACAGACCAAGGAATGACAGAACACCACTTTATCGAAAATGACGGCTTTGTTGCTGAAGATTAGTACTCCTGGCAGGGTATGGTCTTGTCAAAATGTCAAAAACAATTTATAATAAATAGATACCCTGAAAGGAAGAGAATCATGAACTTAGAAGAATTGAAAAAACGACAGGAGAAGATCCGTAACTTCTCTATTATCGCCCATATTGACCACGGGAAATCGACTCTAGCAGACCGCATTTTGGAAAAAACAGAGACCGTTTCAAGTCGTGAAATGCAGGCCCAGCTTTTGGATAGCATGGATTTAGAACGGGAACGTGGGATTACCATTAAGTTGAATGCCATCGAGCTGAATTATACTGCAAAAGATGGGGAAACTTATATTTTCCACTTGATTGACACGCCGGGGCACGTTGACTTTACTTATGAAGTTTCACGTTCACTCGCTGCCTGTGAAGGAGCTATTTTGGTGGTCGATGCTGCTCAAGGGATTGAGGCTCAAACCCTTGCCAATGTGTATCTAGCCTTGGACAATGATTTGGAAATCATGCCAGTCATTAACAAAATTGACCTTCCTGCTGCAGACCCTGAGCGCGTGCGTACAGAGATTGAAGATGTGATTGGTTTGGATGCCAGTGAAGCAGTTTTGGCTTCTGCCAAGGCTGGAATCGGTATTGAAGATATCCTCGAGCAAATCGTAGAAAAAGTACCAGCACCAACCGGTGATGTGACGGCGCCTCTTAAAGCCTTGATTTTCGACTCTGTTTACGATGCATACCGTGGGGTTATTCTCCAAGTGCGTGTCATGGACGGAGTTGTTAAACCTGGCGATAAGATTCAGCTCATGAGCAATAGCAAGACCTTTGATGTGACAGAAGTCGGTATTTTTACACCAAAAGCAGTTGGTCGTGATTTCCTTGCGACTGGTGACGTTGGTTATATTGCGGCTTCTATCAAGACGGTTCAGGACACTCGTGTGGGTGATACCGTTACCTTGGCAACCAATCCTGCGGCAGAGCCATTACATGGTTACAAGCAGATGAACCCTATGGTCTTTGCGGGTCTATATCCTATCGAGTCAAACAAGTACAATGACCTACGTGAAGCCCTTGAAAAATTGCAACTGAATGATGCTAGTCTCCAATTTGAACCAGAAACATCTCAGGCACTTGGATTTGGTTTCCGTTGTGGTTTCCTTGGACTTCTCCATATGGATGTTATCCAAGAGCGTTTGGAACGTGAGTTCAACATTGACCTCATCATGACAGCTCCATCTGTTATCTATAAGGTCAACTTGACCGACGGCGAGTCTATGGATGTGTCTAACCCATCTGAGTTCCCAGACCCAACTAAGATTGCGACCATTGAGGAGCCATATGTTAAAGCGCAAATCATGGTACCGCAAGAGTTTGTTGGAGCAGTGATGGAGCTAGCTCAGCGCAAGCGTGGGGACTTTGTGACGATGGATTATATCGATGATAACCGTGTCAATGTTATCTATCAAATTCCACTGGCTGAAATCGTCTTTGACTTCTTTGATAAGCTTAAGTCTTCAACTCGCGGTTATGCAAGCTTTGACTATGAATTGTCAGAGTACCGCCCATCTAAGCTAGTGAAAATGGATATCCTTCTCAATGGAGACAAGGTGGATGCCCTCAGCTTTATTGTTCACAAGGACTTTGCCTACGAACGTGGGAAACTCATCGTTGATAAGCTCAAGAAAATTATCCCTCGCCAACAATTTGAGGTTCCAATTCAAGCAGCTATTGGACACAAGATTGTCGCTCGTACTGATATCAAGGCCCTTCGTAAGAATGTACTTGCTAAGTGTTACGGTGGTGACGTTTCTCGTAAACGCAAACTCCTTGAAAAACAAAAAGCAGGTAAGAAGCGCATGAAAGCTATCGGATCAGTAGAAGTTCCACAAGAAGCCTTTCTCAGCGTCTTGAGTATGGATGAAGAATAAGTTATCAGAAATGCCTTTCCTTGTTCATAGGAAATTTATATAATAATAAATAGTAAAGCAGGCTTAGATGGTCTGCTTTTTTAGTTTCTAGAACAGAAAAAATGTTTGAAATGTTTGTTTATATGTTTGTTTTTATATAACAAGCTATAAAAACAACAAAAATATAAAAAAAGAGACAAAAAACAACAGAAAATCATTGACAACGGTTTCATATAGTGTTATACTTATAGCATAAAGTTAATGGAAAGAAGGGAAAACCTTATGGGATTAGATCATTTCTTTGACAAAAACCTTGTGTTTTGCTTAGAAGCGGATAATCAAGAACATCTCTTTGATCAGGTAGCAACTTTATTGGAAGAACGAGAAATCGTAACTCCAACTTATCGTGAAGCCTTGATCACGCGTGAAAAGTCATTTCCAACTGGCCTAGATATGGAATTTTTGGGTAAGGATTTGCCGAATGTGGCTATTCCTCACACAGATATTGTTCATAATCTAGCCGAAAAAGTTGTGGTCGTTCGATTAGAAAAACCAGTGACTTTCCACAATATGATTGCGCCAGATAAGGAAGTAGAAGTATCCTTGCTCTTCTTTATCATTAATAACTCAAGTTCAAGTCAAACGAACATTCTTGCTCAGTTGATGGACTTCTTTACTGGAAATAGTCATCTTGAAGACCTATCAAAAATTTCTGAACCAGAAGCCCTCTATGCTTATATTGCTGAAGCAATTGCTTAATTTTGTCTATTAAAAATATTAAATCGGAGGAAATCCATATGATTAAAATTCTTGCTGCCTGCGGTGCAGGTGTTAACTCAAGCCACCAAATTAAAAGTGCTCTTGAAGAAGAACTTTCAAACCGCGGTTTTGATGTTCACTGTGATGCAGTTATGGTAAAAGACGTTAATGAAGACCTTATCAAAGGTTATGACATTTTTACACCAATTGCTGCAACAGATCTTGGTTTTGACCCAGGTATTCCAGTTATCGAAGCTGGACCAATCTTATTCCGTATCCCAGCAATGAGTGCTCCAGTATTTGATAATATTGAAGCAGCTATCAAAGAACACGGGTTAAGCTAATTTTAATTTGTTAACATTCATATAACTATAAAAAGGGAGGAACTATTATGGATGTCATTATCGAACTAGCCAATAAGCTGTTCAAACCTATCTTGGATATGGGTGGGCCAATCATCATGCTGATCATTTTGACAGTATTGGCTCTACTTTTTGGAGTGAAATTCTCCAAAGCACTTGAAGGTGGTATCAAACTTGCCATCGCTCTTACTGGTATCGGTGCTATCATCGGTATGCTGAATGGTGCTTTCTCAGCATCACTTGCAAAATTCGTTGAAAATACTGGTATTCAATTGAACATCACTGACGTTGGTTGGGCACCACTTGCTACAATCACTTGGGGATCTGCTTGGACACTTTACTTCTTGCTCATCATGTTGATTGTCAACGTAGTGATGCTTGCTATGAAGAAAACTGATACACTTGACGTTGATATCTTCGATATCTGGCACTTGTCTATCACAGGTCTTTTGATTAAATGGTATGCAGACAACAACGGTGTAAGCCAAGGGGTTTCACTCTTCATCGCCACTGCAGCAGTTGTCCTTGTAGGTGTTCTTAAAATCATCAACTCTGACTTGATGAAACCTACATTTGATGACCTTCTTAACGCACCAAGTTCATCACCAATGACTTCAACTCACATGAACTACATGATGAACCCAGTTATCATGGTTTTGGATAAGATTTTTGAAAAATTCTTCCCAGGTCTTGATAAATATGACTTTGATGCTGCTAAATTGAACAAGAAAATCGGTTTCTGGGGATCTAAATTCTTCATCGGTTTCATCCTTGGTATCGTTATCGGTTTGATGGGTACTCCACATCCAGTTGCTGGCGTAGAAGATGCAGCAAACTGGCAATTAGTTATTAAAGGTTGGTTGTCTCTTGGTTTGACAGCCGGTGTATCTTTGGAACTCTTCTCACTCATCGGTTCATGGTTCATCGCTGCCGTAGAACCACTTTCACAAGGTATTACAAACGTTGCTACTAAACGTCTTCAAGGACGTAAATTTAATATCGGTCTTGACTGGCCATTCATCGCTGGTCGTGCTGAAATCTGGGCTTGTGCCAACGTACTTGCACCAATCATGTTGATCGAAGCTGTGCTTCTTTCAAAAGTCGGAAATGGTATCTTGCCACTTGCAGGTATCATCGCTATGGGTGTTACTCCAGCTCTCTTGGTTGTAACACGTGGTAAATTGCTCCGTATGATTATCTTCGGAACACTCTTGTTGCCACTCTTCCTTCTTTCAGGTACACTTATCGCACCATTTGCAACAGAACTTGCTAAAGGTGTAGGTGCCTTCCCAGCAGGTGTGAGCGAAACTCAATTGATCACTCACTCAACTCTTGAAGGACCAATCGAAAAACTTCTTGGTTGGACAATTGGTAACACTACAACAGGTGATATCAAAGCAATCCTTGGTGCTGTAGTCTTCCTTGTATTCTATATCGGTATCTTTGCATGGTACAGAAAACAAATGATCAAACGTAACGAAGAGTACGCAGCAAAAGCAAAATAATGCGCTCCTATAAAATGTAAATTGTTAAAGCTAGGTTGTCATTTTCCTGATAGGAGTGACAGCCTAGTTTTTTATAAACTATTAAGAAATCGGAGAAAATAATGGTAATTGAATTAAAATCAGAACAATTAAGTGTTCAATTTAACAGTTTTGGTGGGGCTCTGTCTTCTATAAAAGATGCTGAAGGACTTGAGTATTTGTGGCAAGGGGATGCTACTTATTGGAGTGGACAAGCTCCTGTTCTCTTTCCTATTTGTGGTTCATTGAGAGAGGATATAGCACTTTATATAGATGATAATGGACAAGAAAGTAAAGGAAAGATTCCTCGTCATGGTTTGGTTCGCAAGAAAGAATTTGAATTAGTTGAACAGACAGATAATAGTGTAACTTTTGCAATTGAAGACGATGAGAATACCTATCAGAACTACCCTTATCATTTCCGCCTAGAAATCACTTATAGCTTTACTGGCAAGACAGTACGGACTCAATACAAGATTTTCAATAAAGAAACTAGCAAGGTCATGCCTTACTTTATTGGTGGACATCCAGGATTTAATTGTCCTCTGCTTGATGATGAAGTCTATGAAGATTATTATCTAGAGTTTGAAAAAGAAGAGACTTGCTCTGTTCCACGTCCTTTCCCAGAAACAGGTATGTTGGATTTCCAAGATAGAAGTCCATGGCTAGAAGGTCAAAAAGAATTAGACCTCAGCTATGATCTTTTCAGTACAGATGCAGTTACCTTAGATGAATTGCAATCTAGAACAATTGCACTTCGTTCTCGTAAACATGATAAGGGATTGAAAGTGCACTTTGCAGAGTTTCCAAATCTCATCATCTGGTCAACTTTGAATAAAGGACCTTTCATTGCTTTTGAACCATGGTCTGGCTTGTCAACATCCCTTGAAGAAGGAGATCATCTAGAAGATAAGAAGAATGTTCGCCTCCTAGAACCTGGTCAAGTGGATCAAATTGGTTTTGACATCGAAATTTTTTAGTTAAAAAATAAAACATAAAAACAAACACTAACTGTTGACTTTTTCTAGAAATAGGAGTATATTATGTTTGTAAGCAACAAATGATGTTTGTAACAAACAAATAATCACTTGTTATATTTTCTTTCGTGGAGAAGGATTTTTTCTAGGAAACTGATTTCCTAAACTTGAATAAGGTGTCATTCATCTCATTCAATCTAATTTGTCAATAAACTGCTAGAAAGTCTTTTGTAGGTAAACTGCTAGCTATAAAAGTCTTTACTAGCCTAGAAAAATAAAAAGGAGTATACAATATGTCTATTGTTATCGGTGCAGATGCTGCAGGTTTGAGATTGAAAGAAGTTGTGAAAGACTTCTTGGAAAAAGAAAACTTCCACGTTGTGGATGTTACAGCTGAAGGTCAAGACTTTGTTGATGTGACTCTTGCTGTTGCTGCAGAAGTAAACAAAGAAGAACAAAACCTTGGTATCGTGATTGATGCTTATGGAGCTGGTCCATTTATGGTCGCAACTAAGATCAAAGGAATGGTTGCTGCAGAAGTATCTGACGAACGTTCAGCTTATATGACTCGTGGTCACAACAACTCACGTATGATCACTATGGGTGCACAACTTGTTGGTGATGAATTGGCTAAAAACATCGCTAAAGGATTTGTTAACGGTAAATACGATGGTGGACGTCACCAAATTCGTGTTGATATGTTGAACAAAATGTGCTAATTAGATTACAGTAAGGAAGGTAAGTTAAAAATGAGAATTGCAATTGGATGTGACCACATCGTAACAGATGAAAAAATGGCGGTTTCAGAATTTTTGAAATCAAAAGGATATGAAGTCATTGACTTTGGTACATATGACCATACACGTACTCACTACCCAATCTTTGGTAAAAAAGTAGGGGAAGCTGTAACTAGCGGTCAAGCTGATCTTGGGGTATGTATTTGTGGTACTGGTGTTGGTATCAACAACGCTGTAAATAAAGTTCCAGGTGTCCGTTCTGCCTTGGTTCGTGATATGACAACAGCCCTTTATGCTAAAGAGCAATTGAACGCTAACGTTATCGGTTTTGGTGGTAAGATTACTGGTGAATTGCTCATGTGTGATATCATCGAAGCTTTCATCCATGCTGAATACAAACCATCTGAAGAAAACAAAAAATTGATTGCGAAAATTGAACACGTTGAAAGTCACAATGCTCAACAAACAGACGCAAACTTCTTCACTGAATTCCTTGAAAAATGGGATCGCGGAGAATACCACGACTAAGAGGTGACCTATGATTTTAACAGTCACAATGAACCCATCCATTGATATTTCCTATCCTTTGGATGAGTTGAAGATTGATACTGTCAATCGTGTGGTGGATGTAACCAAAACGGCTGGTGGTAAGGGACTCAATGTTACCCGAGTACTTTCAGAATTTGGGGATTCTGTTCTTGCTACTGGTTTAGTTGGTGGTAAACATGGTGAGTTTTTGGTTGAACATATCGATGATCAAGTAAAGAAAGATTTCTTCTCAATTCAGGGAGAAACTCGTAACTGTATCGCTATTCTTCACGGAGACAACCAAACAGAAGTTCTTGAAAAAGGTCCTGAAGTATTGGAACAGGAAGGTCAAGACTTTTTGGAACATTTCAAGAAACTCTTGGAGTCAGTTGAAGTAGTAGCTATCTCAGGTAGTCTGCCAGCTGGTCTTCCAGTTGATTACTATGCGAGCTTGGTAGAACTTGCTAATCAAGCTGGCAAGCCTGTTGTCTTGGACTGCTCTGGTGCAGCACTTCAGGCGGTTCTTGAATCACCACATAAACCAACAGTCATCAAACCAAATAATGAGGAATTGTCTCAACTTCTAGGAAGAGAAGTTTCTGAGGATTTGGATGAATTAAAAGAAGTTCTTCAAGAACCTTTGTTTGCAGGTATTGAATGGATTATCGTTTCACTTGGTGCCAACGGTGCCTTTGCCAAACATGGTGACACTTTCTACAAGGTAGATATTCCTAGAATTCAGGTGGTAAATCCTGTTGGATCTGGAGATTCTACTGTAGCAGGAATTTCTTCAGGACTTCTTCATAAAGAATCGGATGCAGAATTACTCATCAAGGCAAATGTCCTTGGTATGCTCAATGCTCAAGAAAAAATGACTGGTCATGTCAACATGGCCAACTATCAAGCTCTATATGATCAATTAATAGTAAAAGAGGTATAAAATGGCTTTAACAGAACAAAAACGTGCACGCTTAGAAAAACTTTCTGATGAAAATGGAATCATCTCAGCTCTTGCATTTGACCAACGTGGTGCTTTGAAACGCCTCATGGCTCAACACCAAACAGAAGAACCAACTGTAGCTCAAATGGAAGAACTTAAAGTTTTGGTAGCAGATGAATTGACTAAATACGCTTCATCTATGCTTCTTGACCCTGAATATGGACTTCCAGCGACTAAAGCTCTTGATGAAAAAGCTGGTCTTCTCCTTGCTTATGAAAAAACAGGTTATGACACAACAAGCACAAAACGCTTGCCTGACTGTTTGGATGTTTGGTCTGCAAAACGTATTAAAGAAGAAGGTGCAGATGCAGTTAAATTCTTACTTTACTATGATGTAGATAGCTCAGACGAACTTAACCAAGAAAAACAAGCTTACATCGAACGTATCGGTTCTGAGTGTGTGGCTGAAGATATCCCATTCTTCCTTGAAATCCTTGCTTACGATGAAAAAATTGCTGACGCTAGTTCTGTAGAATACGCTAAAGTAAAACCACACAAAGTTATCGGTGCTATGAAAGTCTTCTCAGACCCGCGCTTTAACATTGATGTCTTGAAAGTTGAAGTTCCTGTTAACATTAAATATGTTGAAGGCTTCGCTGAAGGTGAAGTAGTTTACACACGTGAAGAAGCAGCAGCCTTCTTCAAAGCTCAAGATGAAGCAACTAACTTGCCATACATCTACTTGAGTGCTGGTGTATCAGCTAA
>NZ_JBKOTT010000022.1:0-8895 GCF_049737895.1 Streptococcus sp. CL8.13
GAAGGAAATGGAGTCTATAGCAAGGAAGATATAGCAAAAATACAAAAGGCCAATCCTAATCTAAGAGCCTTATCAGAAAAAATAATTTATGCTGATAGTAGAAATGTTGAAGATGGAAGAAGTACTCAATCAGTATTAATGTCGGCTTTGGACGGCTTTAACATTGTAAGGTATCAAGTGTTTAGATTTAAAATGAACGATAAAGGGGAGGCAATCGATAAAGATGGAAATCTTGTAACAGATCCTTCTAAACTTGTATTATTTGGTAAAGATGATAAAGAGTACACTGGAGAGGATAAGTCCAATGTAGAAGCTATAAAAGAAGATGGCTCTACGTTATTTATTGATGCAAAACCAGTAAACCTTTCAATGGACAAGAACTACTTTAATCCATCTAAATCTAATAAAATTTATGTACGAAATCCAGAATTTTATTTAAGAGGTAAGATTTCTGATAAGGGTGGTTTTAACTGGGAGTTGAGAGTTAATGAATCTGTTGTAGATAATTATTTAATCTACGGAGATTTACACATTGATAACACTAGAGATTTTAACGTTAAGCTTAATGTTAAAGACGGTGACATCATGGACTGGGGAATGAAAGACTATAAAGCAAACGGATTCCCAGATAAGGTAACAGATATGGATGGAAATGTTTATCTTAAAACTGGCTATAGCGATTTGAATGCGAAAGCGGTTGGAGTACACTATCAATTTTTATATGATAATGTTAAACCAGAAGTAAACATTGATCCTAAGGGAAATACTAGTATTGAATATGCTGATGGAAAATCTGTAGTCTTTAACATCAATGATAAAAGAAATAATGGATTCGATGGTGAGATTCAAGACAAACATATTTATGTAAATGGAAAAGAATATAAATCATTTGATGATATTAAACAACTAACAGATAAGACACTAAACATTAAGATTCTTGTAAAAGATTTTGCAAGAAATACGACCGTAAAAGAATTCATTTTAAACAAAGATACGGGAGAGGTGAGCGAATTAAAAGCTCATACGGTGACTGTGACCATTCAAAATGGAAAAGAAATGAGTTCAACGATAGTGTCGGAAGAAGATTTCATTTTACCTGTCTATAAGGGTAAATTAGAAAAAGGCTATCAATTTGATGGTTGGGAAATTTCTGGTGTCGAAGGGAAAAAAGACGTTGGCTATGTTCTTAATCTATCAAAAGATACCCTTATAAAACCTGTATTCAAGAAAATAGAGGAGAAAAAGGAGGAGGAAAATAAACCTACTTTTGATGTATCGAAAAAGAAAGATAAGGTGCAAGCAAATCATAGCCAATTAGATGAAAATTACAAAAAGGAGGATTTACAAAGAGAAAATCATTCACACAACTCTGATTCAACTGAAGGTGTCAAAGCTACAGTTCCTGTACAAGTAAATTATAGTCAATTAGGTGAAAGTCATAGAAAAGAGGATTTCCAAAGAGAAAATCATTCACACAACTCTGATTCAACTGAGGATGTTACATCTCCAGTTCCTGATAAAAATGATAAAAACTTTGAAAATAAGAAGGAAGTTTATCTCAATGAACCAGAGAACATAGCTAATAAACATACCAATATTGATAGTAAATCAACTACTAACAATGATAGGTTGCCAAAAACTGGAACAGTTAGCGAAGTCTTCACGTCATTGGTTGCCGGAATAATGTTTACCGTAGGTGCATTTCTTGGATTGAAGAAAAAAGATCAAGATTAAGACAAAGCTATAGAAACATGGTTTGTGTACTGAGATGAGATAGTGTGGTGATGAAACAATTTTGTGAAAATAGCCATCTATAACTCAATTATTTAGTTTACTTTACTATTGATACTCTTTTCGGCTTTATTAATGGACTTAGTTTTGATAACTAATGAATTGATTGAAAGGGTTAGTATTGACAATATTGGTCATATTAATTAGAAAATAGAGTCTATCAAAATTTAAAGGTTAATGGAGGTGATGAGACAATTTCAAGGAATTAAGTAGCGTTTGGTTGCTTAATTCCTTTTTATTTGGAAGGAAGTTTTTCACCTGCTTCCTTATTTTATTGCTATTATTCAACCACTTAGACCGATATAGAGACCAGATAGGCAAAAGAACTTGTTCTTGAAACTGACCTCTGCTATAATGATTTGTGTAAGGGACGGGAGGCATCAATATCAGATAACTCAAGTTCCTAAAAACGAAATTGGAGATAAAGAAATGAAAAAAATATTGGGGATTGTATTTTTAGTGGCAGCAGCGACAGTATTGTATTTTGGTTCTGTTGGCTGGCCAACTTTGGACATTAACCTCTGGTCATTGATTCCGGTAGTCTTGTTCCTCTATTTCACTCTAGAGAATCTTTTGAAAAAAGACTACAAGGCTAGTCTGATGTGTTTGATTATTGCCTTTATTATTGCGAATGCAATTTTGGACCTGTTGCCAATTTCAAGTGGCTTGGTGATTGGAGCAGGTGTGCTGGCTTGTGTAGGTATTGGTTATCTATTTCCTGATAAAGAGAGTAAATAGAAATTATTGAAAAATAGATAAAGAAAAAACACTTCAATCACTGTATTTCAGTTTTATTGAGGTGTTTTCGATTTAGTTTTTTATTTCTGAGCCATCAATTCAACAATCATCTCGATATACATGACAAGGGTTAATAAGAATCCTGCACGCCAGAAGAATTTGATGAATTTAGGATAGTAAAAGCTACGTTTTTTCAAAAGGAAGAAAAAAACGAGAATAATGGCTAGGACTGAGAGGGCTAGGCCTAGTCTAGGGAGGAAATTATGGGTAAAGGTTTTAGCCGTAATAAGGTAATATTCAAATACCAAGACTGGAAAAGCCAAATCGGCAAAGTTTCGTCCTAGTTTTTTTAATCTAAAAAGTTTGGTTATGATAATGCAGACTACTAAAGTCAGTATCAATAATAAAATAGATGCTAATTTCATTAAAATCATACCCATATTGTATCATAAAAAATCGCTAATGGAAACGAGAAACAGAGGAATTTATAGGAAAGTCAGGCTTTTGAGATTGTGGGTGTTTTTTGTT
The DNA here is from genome assembly GCF_049737895.1 of Streptococcus sp. CL8.13. The sequence goes on from NZ_JBKOTT010000022.1 coordinate 3,058, forward strand.
ATAATGAAAGTTATGAAATCTTATAACACCTTGAATGATTATTATCGAAAACTATTTGGAAAAAAGACCTTTAAAGTCCCTATTGATGCGGGGTTTGACTGTCCCAATCGTGATGGGACTGTGGCTCATGGAGGCTGTACTTTTTGTACGGTTTCAGGTTCTGGAGATGCTATCGTAGCACCGGACGCGCCTATCCGTGAGCAATTTTATAAGGAAATTGACTTTATGCACCGCAAGTGGCCGGATGTGCAGAAGTATTTGGTTTATTTTCAAAATTTTACCAACACCCATGAAAAGGTGGAAGTCATCCGAGAGCGCTATGAGCAGGCTATCAATGAGCCAGGTGTGGTCGGAATCAATATCGGAACGCGACCAGACTGTTTACCAGACGAAACTATCGAGTATTTGGCTGAGTTGTCGGAACGCATGCATGTGACGGTTGAATTGGGCTTGCAGACCACTTATGAGGCAACCTCTGATCTGATTAACCGTGCCCACTCCTATGAGTTGTACGTGGAAACGGTCAAGCGTTTGAGAAAGTATCCAAAGATTGAGATTGTTTCCCATCTGATCAACGGACTTCCTGGTGAAACCCATGAGATGATGATTGAAAATGTCCGCCGATGTGTCACGGATAACGATATTCAAGGAATTAAACTGCATTTGCTCCATCTTATGACAAATACTCGTATGCAACGAGATTACCACGAAGGACGCTTGCAGTTGATGAGTCAGGACGAATATGTCAAGGTCATCTGTGACCAACTGGAAATCATTCCCAAGCATATCGTCATCCATCGAATCACAGGAGATGCACCTAGAGATATGCTGATTGGGCCTATGTGGAGCCTCAATAAATGGGAAGTTCTAAATAGTATTGAGATGGAGATGCGACGTCGCGGAAGTGTTCAAGGATGCAAGGCTGTAAAACAGGAGTTTGAAAATGAAAAGACCACTTGAAATGGCACATGATTTTTTGGCTGAGGTTGTAACTCAGGACGATATTGTAGTAGATGCGACCATGGGAAATGGTCACGACACCCTTTTTCTAGCCAAACTAGCCAAGAAAGTCTATGCCTTTGATATTCAGGAACAAGCCTTGGGAAAGACGCAAGAGCGTTTGGAACAGGCTGGTTACACAAATGCCCAGTTAATCTTGCAAGGCCATGAGACACTGGATCAGTTTGTGACAGAAGCCAAGGCAGGGATTTTTAATCTGGGCTATTTGCCGTCTGCTGATAAGTCTGTCATCACTCGACCTCAGACAACGATTGAAGCATTAGAAAAGCTGTGTCATTTGCTTGTCAAAGGGGGACGGATTGCTATCATGATCTACTATGGTCATGAAGGAGGCGACCTCGAGAGGGATGCTGTCTTGGATTTTGTGAGCCAGTTGAACCAACAAGAGTACACAGTTGCCATTTACCGAACTTTAAACCAAGTCAACAACCCACCATTTTTAGTGATGATTGAAAAATTAGAGAGATATAGACATGGATAAACAATACCTACGTGAAAAGCTGGATGCCATGCGCCAGAATTTTGTCGAATCAACCCACCACGAACGAGCGGTGGGGGTGTTAGATCAAGCACATATGAGCAAAAAAATGCTTAAAATCAAGAAAAAATTAGTTGCTCTTGAAATGGAACGGTGCCAGAGAAAAATTGAGCACAAAGACTGTTCCAAGATTGACCAAAAAATCAAAGAGCAGAAGGAGATTTTTGAATCTTGTTGTAAAAAAGATTAAGGAGGACGTGCGTGGAATTACTGATTTACCTCATCCTATTTTTACTGGTCTTGATTGTCTCAAGTACAACCAATAAACTTCTGCCCTTTTTGCCTCTCCCTTTGGTGCAAATTCTTTTGGGAATTGTGATTGGTCTCTTTTTACCCAATACCGACTTTCATCTCAATACAGAGTTGTTTTTGGCCCTGGTTATTGGGCCCTTGCTTTTCCGAGAGTCGGAAGAAGCGGATATTACGGCTATTTTAAAACACTGGCGAATCATTGTTTATCTCATATTTCCAGTGATTTTCATCTCGACCCTGAGTTTGGGTGGCTTGGCCCATTTTCTTTGGCTCAGTCTTCCCTTGGCGGCTTGCTTGGCTGTTGGGGCGGCCCTTGGACCTACGGACTTGGTGGCTTTTGCTTCTCTTTCGGAGCGTTTTAGCTTTCCTAAGCGCGTGTCTAATATCCTCAAAGGTGAAGGACTTTTGAATGATGCTTCTGGCTTGGTTGCCTTTCAGGTTGCCTTGACAGCTTGGACAACTGGAGTCTTTTCTCTTGGTCAAGCTAGTAGTTCGCTCATCTTTTCAATTCTAGGCGGTTTTTTAATTGGATTTTTAACAGCCATGGTCAACCGTTTCCTTCACACATTCTTGCTAAGTGTGCGCGCAACGGATATTGCTAGCGAACTTTTATTAGAATTGAGTTTGCCTCTGGTGACCTTCTTTCTGGCAGAAGAAGTCCATGTTTCAGGGATTATTGCCGTTGTGGTTGCTGGGATTTTAAAGGCAAGCCGTTTTAAGAAAATTACGCTCCTCGAAGCCCAAGTGGATACGGTAACCGAGACGGTCTGGCACACAGTGAACTTTATGCTCAACGGTTCTGTCTTTGTAATTTTAGGGATGGAGCTGGAAATGATAGCAGAACCTATCTTGACCAATCCAATCTATAATCCCTTGCTGTTATTGGTATCTCTTATAGCCCTTACCTTTGTCCTCTTTGCCATTCGTTTTGTCATGATCTATGGCTATTATGCCTATAGGACCCGACGCCTCAAGAAGAAACTGAATAAGTATATGAAGGATATGCTTCTTTTGACCTTCTCAGGTGTTAAGGGAACGGTGTCGATTGCTACGATTCTTCTGATACCAAGTAATCTAGAACAGGAGTATCCTCTCTTGCTTTTCCTTGTCGCAGGTGTGACGCTTGTCAGCTTTTTAACAGGCCTCGTGGTCTTGCCTCATCTTTCGGACGAACAGGAAGAAAGCAAGGATTATCTTATGCATATCGCCATTTTGAATGAAGTGACGATTGAGTTGGAAAAAGAGTTGGAAGATACCAAAAATAAACTTCCCCTCTATGCAGCTATTGACAATTATCATGGACGTATTGAAAATCTCATCCTGAGTCAAGAAAATAAGGGGGCTCAAGAAGACTGGGAGGCCTTAAAACTTCTCATCCTCAGTATTGAAAGTGATGGTTTAGAACAGGCTTACGAAGAGGAAAAGATGAGTGAGCGTGCCTATCGAGTTTACCAACGTTATTTGAAAAACATGGAACAAAGTATCAATCGTAAGTTCGCGTCACGATTGACCTATTATTTCCTTGTTTCCTTGCGGATTTTACGTTTTCTCCTGCATGAAGTTTTTACCTTTGGCAAGACCTCCCGCAGTTGGAAAAATGAAGAATCACAGAAACTCAGGGCCCTTGACTATGACCAAATTGCAGAGCTCTATCTAGAAAACACAGAGATGATTATCGAAAGTTTGGAGAACCTAAAAGGGGTTTATAAGAGTTCTTTAATCAGCTTCATGCAGGATTCTCGTCTCCGTGAAACAGCTATTATCACTAGTGGTGCCTTTGTTGAACGGGTTATCAATCGTGTCAAGCCCAACAATATCGATGAAATGCTGAGAGGCTATTATCTGGAGCGCAAGTTGATTTTCGAATATGAAGAGAAACGATTGATTACGACCAAGTATGCCAAGAAGTTACGACAAAATGTAAATAACTTAGAGAACTATTCTCTGAAGGAAGCTGCCAATACCCTGCCTTATGATATGGTGGAATTGGTAAGAAGAAATTAATTAATACTCTTCGAAAATCTCTTCAAACCACGTCAGCTTTATCTGCAACCTCAAAGCTGTGCTTTGAGCAACCTGCGGCTAGCTTCCTAGTTTGCTCTTTGATTTTCATTGAGTATAAGAGTGTAAGTGAAGGAGTGTGACATGAAGAAGTGGTGGAAAGAGCTGATAGATAAGCCTTTAGTAAAAGCTTTTTTGCATTATTATCAAGCATCAGATAGTGAGCTGACCAGTGTCGCAGTAGCCTACTATTGGTTGATTTCGATTTTTCCCCTGCTTTTGGTGGTGGTCAATATCCTCCCTTATTTTCAGATTCCAGTTTCCAATTTTTTAAAGGTTGTAAATGAATTCTTGCCCGATACCATGTATGATGTGGTGGCAAAGATTATCACAGAAGTACTGACCCAACCGTCAACGGGCTTATTGAGTTTTGCGATTTTGTCAGCCCTCTGGACATTTTCAAAATCCATGAACTTTCTGCAGAAAGCCTTTAATAAAGCTTACGGAGTAGCTAAAAATCGTGGGATGATTTCTCATCAACTCATGAGTTTGTTTGTCAGTTTTGGCTTGCAGATTCTCTTTGCTTTAGCCCTCTTTCTAAGTGTCTTTGGTCGCATGCTTCTCAACCTTATCAAAAGTTATTGGAAATCGGATAGTCCTATTTTTGATTATCTGCAAGACCTGACAGGCCCCTTAGTCTATTCCTTGATTTTTGCCATCTTGGTCATGCTTTATTATTTCCTGCCTAATGTTAAGGTTCGACGGATTCGCTCTGTATTACCAGGTAGTGCCTTTGTTTTGTTAACTCTGGCCTTACTGCTCAATATCTTTTCAGTCTATGTTAACAATTATGTCAATCACCTAGTGGACGTGCGTTTTTTCAGTTCCGTCGTCGTGGTGGTCATGATGTTCTGGTTTATTCTTATCGCTAAGATTTTGATTGTCGGTGCGGTGATCAATGCCAGTGTTCAGAGTTTGAAAGATCCGAGCTTGAGAATAAATTAACTCATTTTCTATCCATTACAAAACGCATACTATCAAGGTTTTATAATACCTGATAATATGCGCTTTTTGATTATGACAATTAATAGATAAACATGGCATCACCGAAACTGAAGAAGCGGTAGTGTTCTTGAATGGCATGGTGATAAGCGTCTAAGACTAATTCACGGCCTGCAAAGGCAGAAACCAACATGACCAGAGTTGATTTTGGTAAGTGGAAGTTGGTTGAGAAGGCATCCACGACCTTCCACTCATAGCCAGGTTTGATAAAGATATTGGTCCAGCCAGAATCTGCTTGGATTTGCCCATCAAACTTGGAACCAATAGTCTCTAAGGTGCGGATAGAAGTGGTTCCGACAGCGATGACACGGCTTCCATTTTTCTTGACAGAGCGAAGGGTGCTAGCAGCCTCCTCAGAAAGCTGATAGAATTCTGAGTGCATTTCGTGTTCGTCCAGATTGTCAACTGAAACAGGTCTAAAGGTTCCGAGTCCGACATGAAGAGTCAAATAGACTAGATGAACACCCTTAGCTTGGATTTCTGCCAGCAATTCTTTGGTGAAGTGCAATCCAGCAGTTGGTGCTGCAGCAGAACCACTTTCCTTAGCGTAAACGGTTTGATAGCGTTCACGGTCATCCAGTTTTTCATGGATATAAGGTGGTAATGGCATTTCTCCCAGACTTTCTAAAACTTCTAGGAAAATTCCTTGGTATTCAAAGCGGACAATGCGGCCCCCGTGAGTCAATTCTTCCGTAACAACAGCTCTGAGACGGCCATCACCAAAGCTAACACGAGTCCCGACCTTGAGGCGTTTGGCAGGTTTAGCCAGAACTTCCCACTCATCTCCACTAGTATTTTTAAGCAGGAGAAGTTCCACATGACCTCCAGTTTCTTCCTTTTGACCATAGAGGCGGGCAGGGAGAACTCGGGTGTCGTTCATAACAAGGGCGTCACCAGGTTCCAGCATATCAATAATAGAGTGGAAGTGTTTATCCTGCATTTCTCCAGTATCACGGTTGACAATG